>QHZK01000202.1 GCA_003224635.1 Acidobacteriota bacterium
CGAATGATGAATGATGAATGATGAATTATGAATTACGCAGTACAAATTACAACGTCTCTATTTGTACTTCACTATTCACCATTCATAATTCATAATTCATCATTCGCCCGACTACCTACTGTTCTTCCACAAGCTCAATCAACACCCCCGCCGTACTCGACGGGTGCAGAAACGCGATGCGCTCGTTCCCTGCCCCGGCGCGGGGTTCGCGGTCGATAAGCCGAATGCCCTTCTTCTCGAGCTGTGCGAGGGACTCCGCGAGGTTTCCAACCGATAACGTCAGGTGATGGATCCCCTGGCCGCGCTTGGCGATAAAGCGCGCGATCGCCGAGTCCGGCGCTGTCGCCTCGAGCAACTCGATGCGGCTCTCGCCCACCGCAAACACCGCGACGCGCACCTTCTGGTCCTCGACCAATTCTTCCGAGTCCGGACCGCGGCCGAGCAAGTGTTCGAAAATCGGCACCGCCGCCTCGAGGGACTCAACTGCGATGCCGACGTGGTGAATGTCGACTCTCCCCGTCGACTCTCCCCGACAATCTCCTCGACCACGGAGTGCGGATCGCGCCGGCGCTCCCGCACCTCGTCGACGTAGCGGTCGATCAAGCCGTCGCGCAGCCGCTCGGCCACCACCTTCTCAAACAAAGTCTGGCGAAGCAATTCGAGCAGCCGCACCCGACATTTCGCTTGTTGTCTCTGGACGCTCAGAGCGCTCGACTGGCCGAAAACGCGGAACCGGTCAAGCGCGTCCCGGAGCGCGGCGATGCCTTCCGCTGTCGTGGCCACCGTTTTCAAAATCGGCGGATGCCACGCGTCGGTTCGCGGCCCGATGCTCAGCATGGCAGCCACTTCCTGCTCCACGCGGTCGGCGCCGGGACGGTCCGCCTTGTTGATCACGAACACGTCGGCGATTTCCATCACCCCTGCCTTGAAGGTCTGAACGTCATCGCCCATGCCGGGGACGAGCAGCAGGGCGGTGGCATCGGCCAGGCGCGCGACCTCGACTTCGTCCTGGCCCACGCCCACAGTCTCGATCAACACCACCTGGCAGCCGGCCGCCTCGAGGATAGTCACCACGTCGTGCGCGGCGGGGGCAAGGCCGCCGAGCTGTCCGCGCGTGGCCATGCTCCGGATGTAAACACCTTCGTCACCCGAAAGGCCCTGCATGCGGATGCGGTCGCCCAGAATGGCCCCGCCTGAAAACGGACTGCTGGGATCGACCGCGACAATGCCCACGCGGCTGCCCTGACGGCGATACTCGAGCGCGAGTTTCTCGACCAGAGTGCTCTTGCCGACGCCGGGTGAGCCGGTGATGCCGATCACGCAGGCCGGCGAGGCCTTTGGAAAGAGCAACTTCAAGAGCGCGACGCCGGCAGCCTCTCCGTTCTCGACCGCCGAGATGGCACGCGCAGTGGCGCGCCGGTCGCCCGCTAGAATTTGTTTCGCCCATTCCTCGTATGACATTCGTCAATCGTCATTAGCCATTTGTCCGTGGCCCTTTGCGGTTACGACAGCACCAGGACCAGGGACGGTGTCCGGTTAGCCCCGCCCCAACAACTCTCTGGCGATCACCATGCGCTGGATCTCGCTGGTGCCTTCACCGATGGTACAGAGTTTGACGTCGCGGTAGTATTTCTCCGCCGGATAGTCCTTGATGAACCCGTACCCGCCGTGGATTTGGACCGCTTCGTTGGCGGCTCGGACCGCGACCTCGCCGGCAAAAAGCTTGGCCATCGAGCTTTCCGAGGTCACGCGGCAACCGCGGTCAGCGAGGGTTGCGGCTCGATAGGTCAGAAGCCGCGCCGCGTCAATCTCCGTGG
>QHZK01000203.1 GCA_003224635.1 Acidobacteriota bacterium
AAACCGGGTCGCCTGGAAGTCGGCGATGGGTTTGCCGAACTGCTTGCGCTCCTTCGCGTAGTTGAGGCTGGCTTCGTAGGCGCCCTGCGCCATCCCCACGGCGAGCGCCGCAATGGAGATGCGGCCCTTGTCGAGCACCTTGAGGCTGTCCACGAATCCCTCGCCGGGCCGGCCCAGGCAGTTTTCTTTGGGGATGCGGCAGTCTTCAAAGATCACCTCGGCGGTGTCGCTCGCGCGCAGGCCGAGCTTGTTCTCCTTCTTGCCCGGGCGGAAACCCGGCGCGCCCTTTTCGATGATGAAGGCGGAAATGCCGTGCTTGTGCGCCGTCTTGTCAGTAACCGCCATGGCCACGCAGATGTCCGCGTAGGTCCCGTTCGACGTGAAGGTCTTCGAGCCGTTCAGCACCCACGAATTGCCTTCGAGGCGGGCCGTGGTCCTCGTGCCGCCGGCATCGCTGCCCGCCTGGGGCTCGGTCAGGCTCCAGCAGCCCAGCTTTTCGCCGCGCGCGAGCGGCGCGAGGTACTTACGTTTTTGCTCTTCCGTGCCCGCGACAAAGATGTGGCCGGCGCACAAGGACGTGTGCGCGGCAACGATGATGGCCACCGAGCCGTCAATGCGCGCGAGCTCCTCAATCACGGTCACGTACTCGACGTAGCCCAGACCGGCGCCGCCATAGGCCGCCGGAAAGATCACGCCCATCAGACCCAACTGCGCGAGCTTGCCGGGGATTTCGCGCGGGAAGCGCTGGGCCTCGTCCCACTCCATGACGTGCGGCCGAATCTCGCCCTCGGCAAATTCCCGTACCGCGCGCTTGATTCCCTTCTGTTCGTCGGTCAGCTCAAAATCCAAGAGTCACCCCGCCGGCGCAGACAGGCGGTCCACTCGCGCGGACGCGTTCCTGTTGCCTAGATTGACACTATAACATAAGTGGGCGAAGGCCCAGGGCGAGGCGTGATAACATCCCTCCGTCAACAGTGAAGGTCCATTCCTCAATGCCGGATCGAGAGGCCGCGCTCCTCCTGCTGATTCTTTGCCCGGCCGCGGCGCTGGCGCGCGAAAAGGAGAACCCGGCCGCGCGGGTTAATATCAATACCGGGCGCGCGGGCTGCACGGTTGAGCTCGATGCGGCCCCGGCGGGCAAGACCGACGCCCAGGGGCGTTTAGTGCTTGCGGACGTCGAAGCCACGGACCACTATATTCACGTCCGCTGCCCCGACGAAGCGCAGGAGACCGCCTACCTGGTCTCGCCCCGTCTGGGCGAGAACGCGCAAATTCGCCACGGGACGACAGCGCCCTCGGCTTCGGCCTCCGCCGAATCCACTTCCGACAGGGCGCTCGATCGAGCGGAAGCCAAGATCAAACTGCGCGAGCTGGTGAGGGACGCCGTCCAGTTGCGCGTCCACGGGCGCCTTGAAGAGGCCGTCGAGGAGCTGCGCGAGGCCACCAAGCTCGATCCCGAGAACTCCGATCTTCATCGGGAGCTCGGCATCACGTTTCTGCTCGACAAGGACTGGAAGCGGGCGCGGGTGGAAATGCTCGAAGCGATCCGCCACGACCCGACCGACGCCGACGCCCACAACGGCCTGGGCTACGCGCTCGAAAAACTAGGCCAGTTCGGGCCGGCGCTGAACGAATATCGCACCGCGACGCATCTCGAGCCGGACGATCCGAGCTACCAGCGGCACTATCTCGAAGCGCTGGCCCGGCTCGCGGCGGAGAAGGCGGAGAAAAAGAAATAAACTGATTTAGACTTTGGATATTCTGGATTTTGGATTGTTTAAGCTAGTCCCGCTTTTGCTGTCAAGAACGAAACCACAACGACATCAGCGCTGCAATGGTCGTCTATATCGAGTGGGACTCTGGTCGTGTGCCCCTTCTCAGACAGATGGACGCCAGCCTCTTCCCCAATGCGCTTCAGGTATTCCTTCCACCGCCTGTCTCCGCGTTCGACCGGAAAGATACAGGCTGCTACAACACCGTGCCCGACACACTTTTGCAGCTTCCTTGCATCCTCAATGATTCCGGCAACATTCTTTGTGATTGGGCGCGTCCTGTCGAGGACGCCCGGCATGCGCCAATTTGTGTTGCACGTCTTCAGCTCGACATTACATTTCTCCCCGCGATAGTAGAACGTAAGATCGCGACGCGAACCTGACGAGTCATCTGTCGCTGCTTCCACTGTCACTTCGGCGGCACCTTTCAGTTGGGCGTAGGCTGCCAACTCGAATTTGAGCCACCCCTCAAATTTCGCACGCTGGCGCATAGCTATTGCGACAAGATCGGAACGGCGTCCGATCACGTCTGCAATCCATCTGCGAACGAGAATGTCAGCCTCCATAAACCAATCTCTGCCCGTTCTTTCATCGGTGGGTCCAAATCCAAAATCAGGCGAAAACGGCTTTCTGCGGCGCACCCACCACTCCCCGCATCACCTGCAGCGCGCGCTCGCATCCGGCGCGGTCCACGTCGTAGTGTGTGACCATGCGCATGTTCGCGGCGGTCACGCCGTTCGCCAGGACTCCCTGGGAGGCGAGGCGCTTTGAAAGCTCAAACGAAGTGAGCCCCGTTCCGGACACCTCCAGGAACAGGATATTGGTGACGACTTTCCCCGGCTCGATCTTGATTCCCGGCATCTCGGCGAGCCTCTCGGCCAGAAACCTCGCGTTTTCGTGGTCCACGCGCAAGCGTTTCGGGCTCTCTTCAAGCGCCACGAGGCCCGCGGCCGCGAGCACCCCCGCCTGACGCATGCCGCCGCCCAGCATCTTCCGCACCAGGCGCGCTTCCTCGATGAACGCCTTGCTGCCCGCCAGCATCGACCCGACGGGCGCGCCCAGCCCTTTCGACAGACAAAACATCACGGAGTCAAACTTGCGCGTCAGATCGACTACGGAGCGATCGAGGGCGACGCCGGCGTTGAAAATACGCGCGCCGTCCAGGTGAACGGGCAGACCGGCCTCGTGAGCTCGGTCGCAAATCTCATCCGAGACTTGGAGCGGATAGACCGAGCCGCCCGCCAGGTTCGACGTGTTCTCGAGCTCGACCAGGCCCGTGCGCGAGCGATGGTCGCTCCGCGCGCGCACCTGGGACGCGATCAGGTCCCAGGTCAGGATGCCGTCCTCGGCCAGGACCGTGCGCGGCAGGACCCCGGCAAAGGCCGCCATCATACCCATCTCGTGGTTGAAGATGTGGGCGCGCTGCTCGCAAATCACCTCCTGGCCCGGATCGGTGTGGACCTTGATAGCGGCCTGGTTGCCCATCGTCCCCGAAGGGACAAACAGCGCGGCCTCGCGCTCGAAGATTTCCGCCGCGCGGGCCTCAAGGCGGTTGACGGTCGGGTCCTCGCGGTAGACGTCGTCTCCCACCTCGGCCTCGGCCATGGCGCGCCGCATCGCCGGCGTGGGCCGGGTGACGGTGTCGCTGCGCAAGTCAACGATGGGTCGGGTCATTGGGATCTCCCCGGTGCAAGGTGTCGGGTTAGTTGTCAGTTGTCAGTTGTCAGTCGTCCGTTGTTTCGGCGCTCGCTTCACCTGTCGAGAATTGATGTTAACCGAAGATATCCGTCTGGAATCCCGCATCCTGGTGCTCCACGGCAACGGACAACGGACCACTGACGACTGACAGCTTTTCATCACGCCAAAAATTGCTGGAAGATCTCGTTCGAGACCAGGTACGCCCGCTCCGGGATGCGAATTCGCTCGGCCCGCCTTTCGATCCACCCTTCCCGGTCCAGGCCGGAAATTGTCGGCTCCCAGCGACCGACCCGCGTCCGTCCCCAGCGCTCGCTTGCGACTCGAAGATCAACGCCAACGTGCTGCCGCAGGCCCAGGAAAAAGAACTCCTCGATCTGGTCCTCCGGCGAGAGCCGCCGAATCTCTGACAGTGGCGAGCCGCCGCCGGCCAGTTTCACCTGATACGCTTCCGGAGCAGTTTCGTTGGCCCAGCGGCGAAGCCCGTCGAAGGAGTGCGCGCCAGCGCCCAGGCCGACGTAGGGCCGCAGTTGCCAGTATTTCTGATTGTGGCGAGACTCCCAGCCGGGCAGCGCGAAGTTCGAGATCTCATATTGCATATACCCACGCTCCGCGAGGTACTCGCGCGCGGTCTCGTAAGCCTTGGCCATGAATTCTTCGTCCGGCACGCGGCCCGCGCCATAGCGGGTTCCGTGGCTCAGGACTTGCTTGCCCAAGCGACTCTTCTCGTCCACCTCGAAGAGGTAGACTGAGACGTGCTCCGGCCTGAGTTCGACGGCGGCTCGAAGGCTGTGGAGCCAGGAGGCGCGCGTCTGGTAGGGGAGTCCTGCGATCAGATCGAGGTTGATATTCTGAAATCCTGCGCGCCGTGCGCGTCGGAACATTTCAACGGTGACGGCAGCGGAGTGCAACCGGCCCACGGCGCGGAGCTCGCGGTCGTCGAACGATTGGGCGCCCACGCTCAGGCGGTTGATTCCCACACCGCGCGCTCTCGCCAGGTAATCGTCGTCTGCCGACCCGGGCGTAAGTTCCAGCGTGAATTCGAGCGAATCGAGAACGCGAAAGCGCCGCCGAACAGCCGCCAGGATTCGCTCCAGACGCTCCGCGCCAGCGAGCGACGGAGTCCCTCCTCCCAGGTAGACCGTGTCGACCGGAAGATCGAGCACGTCACCCATTCCACCGTCCGTTGGCTCGCCGGGTCCGACGTCGGCGGCTTCGTAGATGGCGGGTAAGCGCTCGGTTTCCCGCTCCACTGCTGCGCAGTAGGCCTCAAACACGCTCGCCGGCGCGACCTGCGAGCTGAAATTGCAGAAGCTGCACTTGGATGCGCAGAAGGGAAACTGGATATAGAGTCCCAGGGTCGGCATGATGGGCGTTAGTCCGGAACGATCTTGACGCGCAGCTCTCGACGCCGCGGCCCGTCGAATTCGCAGAAAAACACACCCTGCCATCGTCCGAGCAGCAGGCGTCCATTCTCAAAGAGCAGGGTCTTCGAGCAGCCGATGAGGGAGGCCTTGAGGTGCGAGTCGCAATTCCCGTCGTTGTGATGGTATTCCTTCCCGCGCGGCGCGAGCTGCTCCAGGAACTGGTCGAGGTCGTTTTGAAGCGCCGGGTCGTCGTTCTCCTGGACCAGCACTGCCGCCGTGGTGTGGGGGACGAAGACGTGGCAAACCCCGCTCGGCGCGCCCGACGAAGCGATGGCCTTCTCGATTAACGCCGTCACGTCCTTGAACTCCACGCGCGCCCGCGTCTCGATCTGAAGCGCGTGTAGATGGGCTGCGGATCTTCCGACCGTCAATACCCTTCCAACCTCAGCCATCGCCTGCCTCCCGAACAATGGTGTTCCGAAGAGTGAATTTCCCAATCCTTATACCGTGATTATAGCTCAGGCACTCCGGCGCGTCACACGCCGCCCCACGGCCGGTAGTAGGCCAATTTGGTCTTTGTAGCGGCGGTCTGTGACCGCCGAACGGCGCTCATAGACGCCGCTACAGCGAATTGGCCCACTACCCTCACGGCCCTGGTCCCGATTCCTTAAAACTCGGTCGGACCGGGCGAGCCCGCATCTCGGGCGGACTCGCGGCCGGCCGCATGGGCGCTGCGCGTGGCCGGCGTCTGAGCCGCGATGGCGGAACGAGAGGCCGCGTTGAGCGCCATCGCTTCGAGGTGGCCGGTCTGCTCAGCCAACTGAGCCAGCAATTGGTCTGCCCGCGCCAGATAGGCGTTCGTCTTGTCGAGTTTGAATGCGATTCGACTGAGCCTGTACTCGATAAAGAGAATAGCCAGCAGCAGGATTGCCCCGGCGATCAACAGGTACGAATCGGAAAGTTTCACGAGGTAAGACATGTTCCACCGCAAGCCCACGAAACTGGATGGCTCGTTGCCCCCCGCTTTGAGCTTAGCAAATAACCAGTGACGAGTGAACGGGCACAACCTGCTTTCGGCGATCGACGATCCAGCAGTCTTTTGCTTGTCACTCGTCACTCGTCACTCGTCACTTGTCACTGTACCTCACGACTTGGTGGTCCACGCAGCGTACCTGAATCTGGTTGAGGAGGCGATCAAGCAGCTCGTAACCCGCGCGGCCGAGGAAATACACGCCACTGGTCTCGCGCTCTTGCAGTTCCTTGCGGGGCGCAAGGAACCGAAGGAGGGACTGCGCGTGCCGGGCCAGCAACTCGGAGCGTCCGAGGGCGGCGCGCGTGATTTTCCCCCTCAGACGGTCCATGTTATACCTCATCTTCTCTTCCGCGTGCTGGAGTGTGTCGAGCAGGGTCGGGTCGAGCTTCTCGACGTCACCGCGCAGGCGTTCGAGCAGCCGCGTCAGGTCTTGCTCGCTCTGGTCGAGGCGTTCGGACCAGCCTTCGGCGAAGCCGGCGGCGGCGATCTTCCGGTTCAGATGCTCTTCACCCTGCCACACGTCCGCGACGCTGAGGCGATATTTTTCCAGCAGCTTCTCGGTGCGACGGTCCATCATCGTAAACGCGGCGCGGGGGAAGACGACTGGCATCGGGCGTCCGAACTCCGCGTAGATGGCGTGCGACTGGCCGAGATAGGCGAGTTCGGAAGGACCCGCCACATACGCCACGGTGGGCAAAAGCGAGTCCTGCACGATGGGACGCAGCAAGGCATTGGAGGAGAGGTCGACCGGCCGGGTCTTGATCCGCGCCGCCAAGTCCGTTGAGGAAATCCGGTCCGCGCCATCCAGTAAGAATTCGCCGTCCCGCTGGTGAAGCGCGGTCCGGTTGCCGTCCCGCGCCAGGAAGAGCAGGGTTGCATCATCGCCGACGCGCACTTGGGCGTGGTATCCGGCGGCAATCAGCTGCTGCGACCGTGCGTGCAGCCGCTCGCGCAGCTCGCGGGCCCGCGTGATGGCCCGCTCATAGGTGGGGGCGGCCAGCCGGTGGATCGACTCATCCAGAGGATCGAGCAGCACCACTCCCCAACGGCTGAAGAGTCTGGCCATGAAGCCGCCGAAAGCGTGCCCCCACGTTGCTCCGGGCCGGTAAGTGGCGCGGAGGTCCTGGAGCAAGACCTTCGAGGCTTCGGCGTCCTCGCCAGTAGAGCGGGCCTCAGAAAGGGCCCCCTCCAGGCGATCGAGCGCCGCCGTGGTTTGGCCGGTCAGCTTGACGTAGCCCACGGACGAGCGTGGCGACGGCGCCTCGCCTGTATCCGCGAGCGGGACCAGGTTGTACTCCTGGTCAAAGACCGCGGTATGAGCGACCTCTTCAAGGTCGTGGTCCTCCGTCGCCAGCCAGAAGACGGGCACCGAAGGCAGTCCTTGCTCCGAGAGCCATTGCGCGAGCTTCACAGCCGTCAGCGCCTTGTAAAGCGTAAACGCCGGCCCCGATAGCAGGCCTACCTGCTGGCCGGTAACCACGGCGAACGTAGCCGGGTCGCTCAGGCGACGAATATTCGCCAAGGTCGGCTCCGCGCCACCAAAGGCCTTGTTCTGCCTCTCCAGAATCTCGGCGAGCTCGGCTCGATTCTTCGTCAGGCCTTTGACGTTCTCCGCCAGGCGTCGGTAGCCCTCGGCGTCAAAGGGCCACCCATTGTAAAACTGCGCCACGCGATCAAAGTGGTAGAGGTAGTCGAGCAGGAGGGCGCTCGACTTCGGGACGCGAGTGTAGGGGATACATTGAGATTCCATCAACAGGTATCGTACACTGCCCGCTCGGGTGACACAACCCAGCGTGGCGTGTCGCCGGAAGCCACTCGACGCCATGGCCCGAGCGATTCCTTAGATTTCGATGCGCACGATTGAGGAAGCGGTGCAGACTTCAGCGGAAATCCCGGGCCTTAGAGAACCGCATGAAGACCCGTTAGCAAGGCCACTTGCTGCCCGGGGCGCACGGCCTCACGACCAGGGTCAGTGAATGACTGCCCCCAAACCAACCCCGCTTGGAATACGTTCGGCGCAACTCCATTACCGCGGTCCCGTCGGTCTCGTTTCCAGCCGTTATGTCGTAGTGGCTACCGCAGCTTGCGTGGACACCGTATTTCCCAAAGCTGCGGATGCACCCGGCAACGCTGGACCGAACGCTCGCTTTGAGCGTTCTCGCGGGAAACTGAACACAGCCATTCTCATCCGTCCTAAGCTCTCAGCGTGGCCTTACGGCTCTAACGAATAGTCCTCCCAATACTCTGTCACATCCAAACGAGTCAAAGGCCTTTCAGAAGAATCAACAGCCTTTACTTTGAATGGCGGCGCCATCGTGACCTCGGCGGGGTATAACGCTACACACATTATAAATAGGACAATTAGAAATAAGATCGGCAACGGCCATTTCTGGAAGCGGATGACCATGAGTCAGCACTGAAAGATACTAGATACCGTTCCTCAGAATTCCAAGCCCTGGCGCGCTTCTTTGAGCGCGCCCGCGACAATACGCCGACCGGCCGCGTTCAGGGGAACGAGAGGCGAACGCGGAACGCCGCCGTGGTATCCGGAGAGATCGAGCGCCGCCTTGACGCCCGCGACACCGTAGGGCGCGCTGATCTTCTGGGCGAGCGGCAGCAGCCTTTGTTGAAGGTCGCGGGCGGCCTTCATCCGGCCCTGGCAAAAGGCCTCGTAGACGCCGACGCAGAGCTCCGGCGCAAAGGTCGCCTGGCCGAGCACGGCGCCCGTGGCCCCCGCTTTGAGCGAGTCCAGTAAGATTTGCACCGAGCCCACCAGCACGCGAAAGCCCGGCCTCACCTTGCAAAGGACCTCACGCACGAAGGCGAGATTGCCGGAACTCTCTTTCAGTCCCACGATATTGGGGTGACGCGAGAGCGTGGCGATGGTGGCGGCGTCGATGTGGACGCCGGTGAATTGTGGAATCGAATAGATGAGGACCGGCCGGCGAACGCCGTCCGCCAGGGCATGATAATGCGCGCTCAAAGCGGTGGCGTCCATTTTAGGCTTGTAGTAATTGGGCGTCACGACCAGGAGCGCGTCGGCGCCGCGCGCGATCGCCTCGCGGCTGAGCCGCAACGTCTCGCGTGTGCTCTCCAGTCCCGTGCCTACAATCATGACTTCGGGCGGCTTTATGATCGGGCGCGCCAATTCGACCAGGCGCAGGCGCTCGCGCTTGGTCAGGTAAGGCGCTTCCCCGGTCGAGCCGGTCACGACAATGCCGCCCAATCCGACGCCGACATACTTCCGCAAATTCTCCCGGAAGCAGCCGTCGTCCACTTCGCCCCGCCGATCGAAGGGCGTGACGACGGGAGGGAAAATGCCTTTGAGGTGGGCGAGGATTTGTCTGTGCGTCATGGCAGGCTCCAGGTTCCAGGCTCCAGGTTTCGGGTTCGAACGCCTTTTTCAGGTTCTTTAACAGCCCCTCCAGTATTCGACCCAGACGCTGCTAGGTCTGACACCTGGAACCTGGCACCTCCTTCCTGGTGGAGCTCCTGCAGACTCACCACCTGAATGCCCTGTTCGCGCTGGGCGCGGATGCCGTTCACGGCCGCCGCGGCGGCGGAAAGCGTCGTGATACAGCTCACGCCGTGCTGCACGGCGGCGCGGCGGATGGATTTCTCGTCAAAGCGACTGGTGCGCCCAAGTGGGGTGTTGACGATCAGGTCCAGCCCTGC
>QHZK01000204.1 GCA_003224635.1 Acidobacteriota bacterium
CTCCGGACCTCATCAATCTGGCGCTCGGCGCCGGTGCGGACCTCGACTCGCGCGCCGATACCGTCGCGGTTGGACTCGCGGCCGATGGTTTTGATCTCCATCCAGTGGTCGGCGTTGCCGCCGTCGTTGCGGAGCAGGTACGCGGGGCCGTTCATGTTGTTAATGGCGATGTCCACGTCGCCGTCGTTGTCGTAGTCGGCAAAAGCGACTCCCCGGCTCGGACTCACAAGCTGAATGCCGGGTCCCGAAGACGTCGACACGTCTCGAAACGTTCTACTTCTCATTGCTGAGGGCACGTTACGATACAGGAGTTTGCGCTGGGCATAAGCCGTGTCGATGTGATAGGAGTCGATTTCCGGGGAGAGGTGTCCGTTCGCCATGAAGAGGTCGGGCCAGCCGTCGTTATCGTAATCGATGAACCCGATGCCCCAGCCAAGATAATTCGGGTGGGCGCCGAGACCCGCTGCAAAAGTCGCGTCGCCGAACGTCCCATCGCGGTCATTATGATAAAGATCGGGCGTGTCGTCGGAGAAGTTGGTCTTGGCGAGATCCAGATATCCATCCTCGTCGTAGTCCCCCGCCGCCACCCCCATGCCGGCTTGGGCCTCCCCGTCGCCGCTCAGCGCGACTCCGGCCATGAAGGCCACGTCAGTGAACGTGCCGTTGTGATTGTTGTGGTAAAGAATGCTGGGGGTCGAATCGCACGCCACGTAGAGATCATCCCAGCCGTCGTTGTCATAGTCCAGTGTAACGACGCCCAGCGCGTAATGCATGTCGGGCAGCAGAATTCCGGACTTCTCGCTGACATCTGTAAAAGCCCCGTCGCCGTGGTTGTGATAAAGAAAATTCCTGCCCGACCCGAGACCCCGCGGCCCGCAGGCCATCGGAATACCTTTGTACTGGCAGAACTGGCCCGAACCGGGCCGCGGCAACAGGCGAAAATCCCGCCCCTGGTCGACGTAGTTGGCCACAAACAGGTCAAGCCGTCCGTCGTGATCGTAGTCGATGAAGGCGCACCCGGTGTTCCAATGCGCGGGGTCGCCGGCCACGCCGGCTTTTTCGGCAACCTCGGTAAAGGTGCCGTCGCCGTTGTTGTGGTAAAGCAGGTTTTTCCCGTAGTAGGTCACGAAGATGTCATCCCATCCATCGTTGTCATAGTCTCCCACGCAGACGCCCTGTCCCCAACCCGAGTGCACCAGCCCGGCTTTTGCGGTCACGTCGGTAAACGTCCCGTCACGGTTGTTCCGGAACAGGTGATTGGAGGGAGCCTGCCGGGCCGGAAAGCCTTCGACGGTCGTGCCGTTCACGAGAAAGAGGTCGGGGTAGCCGTCGCGGTCGTAATCGATCCAGGCCACGCCGGAGCCGGTGGTTTCGAGCAGGTAGCGCTTGGCCTTTGCCCCACCAAAGACGTTGGCGAAGTTGATCCCTGCCTGCCGCGCGACATCAGTAAATGTAACCTCTGTCGCAGGTGCTCCGACGGACGTCTTGACGGTTAAGCTCAGAAACAAGCACAGCAAGAGCCCAAGGAAGAACATGCTACAGTCATTTTACACCGCGTGGTTGGCGGTGGCCCATCGTTTAAGTTTAAGGGATCGCGATTGATGCGGCGCGGCTTGAGAAAATGCCTTATGACGTTTGTTACCGTCCTGATGTGTGTGCAGCTCTTGCTGGGCTCGGGCAACGCTCGGGAGCATCTCGGCGCCGGGGTCAAACTATTTCAACTCGAAAGATATTCTGAAGCCGCCAAGGAATTCGAGCTGGCCCTCAAAGCCGATCCCGGTCTCTCCGAAGCACGTTATTACCTGGCGGTTTCCTGCTTCAACGAGCGTAAGTATCCCGAGGCGCGGGAGCAGTTCGAACGGCTGTTGCCGTCCGGTTATCAAAAAGAAAGGGTGATTTACTACCTGGGTCGACTGGACTTGGCAGGTGGTCACTTGGACTCGGCTATCCGCAGGTTCGAATCGCTGAAGCGGGCCGAGCCTCTCGAAGACGAGCTGTATTATCTCGGCTCGGCGTTGATGAAGAGGGGCGAGCCTCGGCGGGCCATTTCCGTGCTCCAGCGGCAGATTAACTTCAACCCGCGGGATTTTCGAGCCTACAATCTCCTGGGGCGCGCCTACCTGAAGATCGGACAGCCGAAGGACGCCGAGCGCGAATTCGAAGAATCGGAACGGCTCCACCGGTACTACCTCGAAGGGAAGCAGGAACTCGGGACCTGCCGAAGCGAGCTTGCTGCGGGTCGCCCGGACCGTGCCTGGGCTCGATGCGGACCGGTCCTCAAGACCGACGACATCGACAAACTGGTGGCGGTCGGCATGCTGTTCGGTGAGTTCCACTCTTACGATCACGCGCTTCAGGCCTTGGACAAAGCTCTGACCCTTGATCCCGAATCGCCCGAGATCAACTACAACCTCGGTTTCACTTACTTTCAGCAGAAGCGGTATCCTGAAGCCCGCAAGTTTCTGGAGGCCGCGCTCGGGCAGCGTCCCGATTTCTTCGAGGCGCTGGCCGTCGATGGAACAGTATTGTACGAGTTGCGCCAGGACTCCGCCGCGCGGCAGGCGCTGGAGCGGGCCCATGCGTTGCGCCCTGACGATGAGGCGGTGAGCAGGTTGTTGGCACAACTCAGTCCCGGGAGTCACCGCTGATGTCCGAGGACAAGAGCTCCGCCACCGCAACGTTTCCGGTTCGATCTCCAAAGGAGAAGTTCCCGGCTTGGCTCGTTTACTCGGTCCTGACGCTGCTTTTGTGGGGAGTCTGGGGAGCAACGTCCAAGGCAATTTCGGACGACATCAACGCCTACACGAATCAGGTGCTCTTCGGCCTCGGTATGGCTCCTCTACTGCTGCTCGTCGCGTTCTCGCCCCGGCTCAAGGGGGGCGCCCGGCGGCAGCGGGGAATCTTTTACGCGTTCATCACGGGGATTCTGGGCGGGACCGGTAATATCGCTTTTTTCAAATCTCTGATGGTGGGTGGAAAGGCATCCGTGGTGGTGCCGGCCACGTCGCTGTCGCCCGTGGTCACGGTCATGATGGGTTACTTTGTATTGCAAGAGAGGCTGACCAGAACCCAGAAGGCTGGTTTCGTTCTTGCGCTGGTTGCGATCTATATGCTGAGTTTATAGCGCTAGGGTTGGGGACCGGCAGCGCAGGGCGACCCGTCAAGTCGGGAACCGTGGCGGAATTCCTCCGCTCCGTCGCGTAGGTTGTGAGTCACACGTAGCGCAAGACCCGCCTTTCAGGTCTTGCGGTTTTTTGTCGGGGGAAGCCGCAACTCCATAAGGCGGAGTTACGCTACAGCACACCGAACTTTATGCACCTGCCGATCTGGCTCTTCTACGCTGTGATTGCGCTGGTCTTCTGGGGAATCACCGGCGTCACCCAGAAGCTGTCGACCAACGCCATCTCCACCCAGTTGTCGTTTCTCTGGTTTGTGTACTCGATGATTGCCATTGCCCTGGTGATCCTGGTTACGGTTCCGATCCAGTGGCACATGACGGCGCGAGTCTTCTGGCTGGCGGTAGTCGGCGGAGCGCTGAACGGGCTGGGAGCGCTGACCAGTTTTGCCGCCTTCGAGAAGGGAGGCAAAGCGTCAATTGTTGTGCCCCTTTGCTATCTCTTTCCCGTGGTCACCGTTGTTCTGGCAATGACGTTCCTGCACGAGTCACTGACTCGCACGCAAGCTATTGGGATCGCGCTGGCGCTGCTCGCCGCCATTCTGCTCTCGCAGGAAGCGCCACCGGAAAGTCAGCCGCCGGCGTGACTCAACGCTTCACGAGCCCGCGCCTACGTGGCGGTCTTCTGAGCCGCGGGCCACGCCAGCTTCCTGGCGATATCTTCGTTCAGCCGGACGCCAAGGCCCGAAGCTTTCGGTAGATCGATCACCCCGTTCCTGGGTGTGAATTCAGGCTCTACCAGTTCGCTGCGGATGATGGAAGGCCAAAGCTCGGGAACCATGAATTCGATGAGCGGAACGTTGCAAGCGGCAGCGCTCAAATGAATCTCCGCCGCGACGGTCAACCCGGACTTCCACGCGTGCGGGATGCAGAGCAGGCCGCGGTCGTCGGCGAGCTTGGCGATTCGCAGGCACTCCGTGAGGCCGCCAGCGCGACTGACGTCCGGCTGGATCACGTCCACCTTGCCGCGGTCCATAAGGTCCAAAGCTTCCCATCGCGAGGCGAGGAGCTCCGCGGCGGCAATGCGGGTTGTCACGGCTTCGGCGAGCCGCGCGTATCCGTCGAGGTCGTCCATGCGAAGGGGAGTCTCCACGAAGTAGAGGTTGCAGTCTTCGAGTTGGCGAACGGTCTGGATCGCGGCCTTGCTGTCGGTCCAGCGGTAACCAACATCGATCATGAAGGTCATTTGATCGCCGACGGTCTGCCGGGCCATGCGCACGAGGCGAACAATGTCGGCATCGGTGTAGATGTCCCCGTAGACGAGCTGGAGCTTGACGGCGCGGTAGCCCATCTCAAGTACGCGCTCCATCAACTCGTGCGTGCGCCGCTCGGTTTCCGGGAGCGTGGCGATGGCCGGGTGTACACTCGCATAGGGGATGACAGCTTCGCGCCGGGGGCCTCCCATGAGTTCGTACACGGGACGGCCCAACGCCTGGCCGGCAATGTCCCAGAGCGCGAAATCCACGGCGCCGATCGCATGGATGACAAGGCCGCGTCGCCCCGTATACATCGTGCCCTGATACATCTTGTCCCAAAGCCGTTCGACGTCCAGCGGATTCTCGCCGATGAGCAGGTCCTCAAAGCTGAGGCTCCAATTGTGAGAGGACGGGGCTTCGAGCACCGCCTTCACCATGTAGGGTGAGGCATCTACCTCGCCGATACCGGTAATACCCGCGTCGGTGTGGATCTTGACGATGATGGTTTCCTGGGCGCCATCATTTGCCTTGGAGGAGACATTCGGAATCCTGAGAGGAGTGGCTTCAATCTCAGTGATTTTCATGAATCGACACTCCGCATGGCGGTCGAGATGGACGGCCTCGGCTGCCCGGGGTTTGAAAGCCGCCATCTTACTACAAAACTCGAGGCTCGTTGATGAACCGTCGTGACTTTCTCGCTTTGGTTCCTTCCTCTCCCCTAGCCCGAGCTTTTGGCAGGACCTCCGCTGTGCTTCGCCCGGCGACGCCTGACCTGCGCGATCCCATGCGGTGTGCCGTCGAGTGCCTCTTGAATCGCATGGATCCCAGTCAGAACTACCGACCGTGGTTCGCGGTTGAGGTGGTCAACCACCAGCCCATGCGTCTGCGTCACGACGTGTGGGACTTCGGCGACACAAGCGGGAGATTTCTTGAGGCGCTCATCTTGGCCCGCCAGATGGTTCCAGCAACTCGTGGGATGCTCGTGGGTGAACGGCGGATTCGGCGGTTTCTCGGGTCGCTTATCGACGAGCAAGGACTGGTCTGGAATCCTGACCGGAAGGCTCCAGACCACATGTTCGCGCAGGGCAGCGCGCTTTACGGCCTCGTGACTGATTTCGAAGCGAGCCGCGACGCCGCGCTTCGTAACCGCATCGAGAGATTCATTGCGGGGCTCGACGGTGCGGCCGCGCACGAGAAAGACTACCTCTGGTTTCCCCAGGTGGCGACAAAGATCGCGCCTTGCTCCCACATGGCGGCGTACCAGGTGCTGCCGATTGTCCGTTTCTACGAGCTGACGGGTTACCGACCGGCGCTTGCGTACGCGGAGCAGTTGAGCCGCTGGGCCCTTTACCACGACCCGACCGTTACCGCCGACGGGGTAATCACCAAGAGCTTTTGGGAAGGGCACCTGCACGCCTGGATGGACACGTTCTCGGGGATCATTCGCTGCTCGCGGGCGGGTTCGGGACTCGACCATGCCGAGGTGACCGGGCGCTCGCGGAAGCTGTACGCATGGGTCCGGGCGAATTACACCAGTCCTTTCGGCTGGGTGGCGGACTCCGTGGGCTCGAAAACGTGCGAGACTGACACTATCACCAGCGCGATTCGACTCGCGCTCGAATTGATCAGGGAAGGGCACACGGAATACTGGGATGACATCGAGCGCTTCGTCCGCAACCAGCTCGTTGAAAACCAATTCCGTGATGTCCAACGCCTTGACATCGCCGATACCGAGACCGCGCGGGGCGTCCGCGGATGCTTCGAAAGCTACGCCGACCCCAACACGCTGCTCGCCATCGAGAAGGGTGACATCGAAGGGTGCTGTATCAACGGAGGCATGCGAGGCCTGTTTCTCGCATACCAGAACGCCATCACCGAGACCAACGGTGAGGTCCGCGTCAATCTGTTGCTGAGCGCGGCATCGCCTTCGATTGAGGTCGCGAGCTTCATCCCGTACGAAGGCCGGCTTGATCTTTACGCGGCGACCTCGCGTCCCATCCTGGTGCGCTGTCCCGCGTGGCTCGCTGCCGGGCGCGTCAAAGTGGAATCGAGCCCGGCGATTGGCGTCAGGCTCGAGTCCGGGGCGACGGTTCTGCGCATTACGGGCGCGAAGCCGGGAGCGCGCGTCACGCTGCGGTTTGATCAGCCCGAAGTTGAGCGGACCCATGCGGTGGCGGGACGGAATTACCGGGCGCGCTGGC
>QHZK01000038.1 GCA_003224635.1 Acidobacteriota bacterium
CCATCTTGAAGCGGTCCGCGTAACTCAGTTGCTTGGGCAACATGCCCAGCAAGACCCCCTTCTTGATGGGTAACGGCGAAGGCGAGGCCACGCTCGCGGACGCCCCTGACCGTCCGGCCGCAGCGCCGCCCAACGCCGCGGCAACTGATGTCTTCAGAAAGTCACGTCGGGACGCTTCGTTGCTCATCTCTCCTCCACGGGACGTGAAGTCAGGAGCCAGAAGTCAGGAGGCAGGAGGCCAGAACGGGCGCTTACATGCTCACCACCCGCCCCAAAGCCCCTTCCTTTTCGAAATCAGCCCTCTTTACCTTACCTACCTTTCCCGCTGAGCGGCCACGGCTTCGTGTCGGTTTCATGAGTGTGGCCTACCGTTGCGCCGGAAGTCGTAGTACACGATACGAACCATCCACGCGCTCAAATGCCCCGAGGACTGCGGCAATTCTGTTCAACATTTGGTAAGTAACGCCAACCGCCGTTGTCCGAATCCGCGCGCACTTGATGACAACTCGCTCTCCGTTGTGCAGGTATTCGTTGCTGGCGTTATGCATCCGCTCAGCGCAGCCGCTATCTGTTCAGCGCATTGACGGCCATAACGATTTGCTTTTGCCCCGCTGAATCTGTCTTGAGGCATACCTAAGCTTTTTGCTCTGGGAAACCACCACTGACTTTCGGCTTCTGACTCCTGACTCCTGACTTCTGACTCCTTCCTTTCAGGCGAGCTTGTCGAGATCAATCTTCGCGTCCCACTCCTCATCCGACTGGAGCAGCTCGTCCCACGTCACTTCCCTTGCGCTGTAGGCGGCCGTCCTGCCGAGCATGGCGGTCAGCGCCGATTCCACACCCTTGGCAGCCTGGTTATGGAAATTGCCGCTGGTAATGCTCTCGACGAAGGCTTTCTTCTTCTCGGAATCGGCCTGGGCGAGGTTGTCGCTGAAGGAGCCCGCGGCGGAAAACTTCGCGGGTTGAGCCTGTGCGGGCGCGTTACCGCCATTCCACGCCCAAGGGTCGTCGCCATAAATAGCGCAGGGACCCGAGTAGTGCGATTCCGAAACACCCTTGCTGCCGAAGAAGCGCTCGTTCACGTCCCACCAGCCCTTATCAAACTGGGTCGAGTTGAGCGTGACGTGAACGTCGCCCGGATAGCAGAAGACCACGTTGAAGTGATCGTACACGTCCCCGGGGTCGGTGCGGACCTTACGGCCGCCCATGCCCTTGGCTTTGACGGGGTGGGCCTGCAGCATCCAGTTGCAGACGTCGATGGCGTGAATGTTCTGCTCGACGATGATGTCCCCAGAGAGCACGCGGTCCCACACCCAGTTGCGGATGCGGCGCTCGACCGGTGAGGCATTGGGCCACTCGGGCCGGTCGAGCGTGGTGCCGTAATAATAGGCCTCGCCGCAGGCGATGGTGCCCAGCGCGCCCGCGTGGACGCGGTTTGCGAGCTCGACAAAAGGAGGCGCGTTCCGGATCTGGAAGCCCACGTCGAGACTCAGCCGCCCTTCGGCCCGCTTGCCGGTCTCAATGACGCGCTTCGCGCCGCGCACGTCCACAGCCACGGGCTTCTCGCAATAGACGTGCTTACCCGCCGCGACCACCGCCTCCAGGTGCTGCGGGTGGAAGTACGGCGGCGTGGTAATCACGATCGCGTCCACTTCCTTCGAGCCGGCGATCTGCTCGTAAGCCTTGGGACCGAGGAACATCTGCGACCGATCGACGCCGGCGTGACCTTTCGACTGGGCGAGGCCGTCAAAGTGCTTCTTCGCATTCTGCAGTTGGTCCTCAAACAAATCCGCCAGCGCGACGACCCGCGCCGAGCCGGTCTCGGCCAGATCGGTCGCGTCCGCGCCGCCTCTTCCACCGCAGCCGAGCAGCCCCACCCGCACGGCCGAGTTCGCCGCCGTGCCGCGCACCAGTCTCGGGCTGATGATCATCAAGCCCGCAGCTCCTGCGGCTGTGCCCATGAATTTCCGCCGGTCGATCTTCTCCAAAGCCTTCGGCTCCTGACGTGAATCCGTAGACATGGCGTCAACCCTCCTGCTGGCTGTAGGGGAGGCCTTTACGGCCCGCCCGATCTCACTCTTTCGGGAGCACCCTGAAGGTGCTCGCCTACATTACCCGATCAGTTTTTCCAGATAGACCTTTTCCTTTCGGATGTCCTCCATCTGCTGAGGTCCCGAAATTTCTCTCTCAATGGTAATCGCGCCCCGGTAGTTCAGCTCCTTCAGGCGACGGATGACCCTGGGAAAGTCAACTTTTCCTTGCCCGATCGGCACCTCCTTGCCAAGGTTCCGCGGGCCCGTGGGCCACAGGCCGTCCTTGGCGTGGACGCCTTGCACGTAGGGGCCGATGATTTCGACCGCATCCACCGGATTGGCCTTGCCGTAAAGAATCAGATTGGCCACGTCGAAATTCACGCCCTGATTGTCCAGGCCGACGTCTTGTATCGCCCTCACGAGCGTGATCGGAGTCTCCTGCCCGGTCTCGTAGCGAAAATTCTGGCCGTTCCGCTTGCAGTAACTCACGACTTCCCGAATCGCCTCGATGGTCTCTTTGTACACGGGATCGTTGGGATTCTCCGGCAGGAACCCGCAGTGCGTCTGGACCGCGGGGATGCCGCACTTCTTGGCGAAGTCCGAAGCTTGCTTGGCGCGCTCGATGCGCTTTGCCCGCCATTCGCGGGGGACAAACCCTATAGTCAGGGGGCCGTTATAGAAATCGTATTCCTCAGGTCCGGGCCCTCCGATCACGAGCGACGTGGCCTCAATCCCGTAGCGGTCGAGCGCGCGGCGGAGACCCGTGACCATCTCGGGCCCAAAGGAATCGACTCCCACCTGGCACGTCGGCACGCCAAGCTTGTGGACCTTGGCGATCGCCCTCTCGGGGTCGTTCCCTGCGCCGACGATCAGGCCCAGACGCATCGGCTTCCTCGCTCCTTCCTGCGAACTGTCTGCGGGTCGAGCCCCGCGTGTCACGCCGGCCGCGACGGCCGCTGCCGCAGAAATCTCAAGGAAACGCCGGCGCTCGTACTTCGCCATGGTGAATACCCTGGAGCAAGTTGTCCGTCTGTCAGTAGTCCGTTGTCAGTCGAAAACGACTTCTCTCAGCCGGCAGCAGTTCGCAGACACCACAGAGGGAACGCAATCTCTTGCGGCTGAGAGCTGACCGCTGACAGCTGGCAGCTTTCTCGCAACCGACAACGGACGACCCACAACTGACTACGGACGAACCTCCTGAACGTAAATGTCCTTCCACCGGACTCGCACCCCGCCGCCGGTGTGGACCTGCAAGGCGATCACACCCTCGGTGAACTTCGGCGCGGAATCAGTGTAATCGACGGTCTGGACGCCGTTCAAATGGGTCACGACGTGGTTCCCCCGGACCGATATCTCGAGGTCGTTCCACTGGCCGAGGGGCTTGAGGGCACGCTCGCCTTCCGCCGTCGGCTGGATCACCCAACCGCGCCCGCCGCTCTCATACAGCCCGCCGGTATGGTTGCCGACATTGGGGTCAACTTCGACCTGCATGCCTTCGATGTCCGGGCCGTGAGTGGGGTCGAGGCCGCTGATCCGAGCGTGAACGAAGACGCCGCTGTTTCCCCCCTTTTCACCCTTGAAGCGGAGACGCAGGTTGAAGTCGCGATAAGTCTTCTCTGTGGTCAGGTACCCGTATTTGTTATGCGTGCTCTCGCCGAGGATCGCGCCGTCCTCGACAACCCATCTTTCTTCGCCGTTATTCTTCCAGCCGCTCAGGTCTTTGCCGTTGAACAGCGGGACCCAGCCGCTTTCGGATGACGCCCGGGCCGCGCCCAACGCCGAAGGGAGCGCGAAGAGCGAAAGTACGACGCCGAAGGTAAGTAGAATGATGTTTTTCATGAGCTGAGTCCCCTTCCAGGAGTGCCGCATCCTGGGAGTCCAGCGCTCGACGGCGGTCGTCGCGTCGCCTTGATCGAGAGCAGAAATCGAGTCTTGATTGTGCGTGCCCGGTTCCGCCATCTCATCCCGGCGGCGCTCCGGAGCCTTGCCGCGCTTCCACCCTGCACAAATTATCACAACTTTCGCTGCTCGGAACGCAAAAATAGTTTCTTATCGAATCCCGCAAGAGGCCGGTTTTTGATTTGCATTTCCTGACACTCTCCGGTAAAAGCAATCTTCACCGCGCAGAGTAGGCGAGCACCTTTATGGTGCTCCCGAGAACGACAAAACGGGAGGGTCGTAAGGGGCCCTCCCCTACAGACCGGACTCGGAGGGGCAAATGAACGACCTGGGCGTGGGCGTCTTGGGGACGGGTTGGGTTTCGGGAGAGCACATCCGCGCTTTTAAGGCCAATCCCCACACGGAGGTGCGCGCCATCCTGAGCCGGGACAAGGCGCGCGCCGCCGCGCAGGCCGAGGAGCACAAGCTCGCGTCCTGCCGCGCCTACGATCACCTGGAAGATTTGCTGGACGACCCCGCTGTCCGGATCGTTTCCATCTGCACGCCGCACCATCTCCACGTGCCGCAAGGGATCGCAGCCGCGAAGGCGGGAAAACATCTCTTGCTCGAGAAGCCCGTGGCGCTCGACCTCGCCGGCTTGCGAGCGCTTCAGGCCGCCGTGGGCGCGGCGCGCGTCAAGACGCTGGTCAGCTTTGTGCTGCGCTGGAACCCGCTGTTTGAAACCATCCGGGCGCTGCTCGCGGACGCGATCGTCGGTCAGCTCTTCTACGCCGAGGTCGATTACCTGCACGGCATCGGACCCTGGTATCGCCAGTACAGTTGGAACGTCAAGAAGGAAATGAGCGGCAGCAGCCTGCTCACGGCCGGCTGCCACGCCGTGGATGGCCTTCGCTGGTTCGTCCCAAAGCGCGCCGTCGAGGTCTTCGCTTATTCGAACTTCAGCGCGCGCAACCCCTTGCAGTACGAATATGAGCCCAACAGCGTCACCCTGGTGAAGTTCGAGGACGGCACACTCGGCAAGGTGGCGTCCTCGATCGAGTGCGTCATGCCCTACGTGTTCAACATCGTGCTCCTGGGCGACCAGGGAACCATTCGCAACAACCAGGTCTTTTCAAAGCGCTGGGTCGGGCAGCGCGGCTGGGCCACGATCCCCACCATCCTGCCTGACTCGGGCGACGTCACCCATCACCCCTTTGGCGACGAGGTCAACCACTTCGTGGACTGCATCTTGAATGACCGCGAGTCCCACGCCAGCCTGGAAGACGCGGCGAAGACACACGAGATTTGCTTCGCCTCGGAAATCTCCGCGCGCGAGAAGCGGCCTGTGTCACTGCCGCTATAAGAACAGTGACGAGAAGAAGTTATCAGTCATCAGTCACCAGTTCTCAGTTCTCAGCAAAAGCACTTCAGCGTCGAAATTCCAAAGCCAGAGGCCGGCTGTGCACAACGGCTGACTTTTGCCTTCCGTTACTTGCTGACAACTGAAAACTGACGACTGACTGTCTTAGCGATTGACAGCTTCAGGCTCGACGGGTCGGGATGACGCGGCGACCGGCAGCTCGTCGGCCGGTCGAGCGCGACGCCCGCGGAATAACCGCTGCAACGCATCAAGGTAGGTGTAATAAACGGGCGTGATGTAGAGCGTGATAAGCTGCGACACCACCAGGCCGCCGACCACCGACAGGCCGAGCGGACGCCGCGACTGCGCGCTCGCTCCGAAGCCGATGGCAATAGGCAGCGTGCCCATCAGCGCCGCCATGGTGGTCATCATGATGGGCCGGAAGCGGATCAGGCAGCCCTGGTAGATGGCATCCAGCGGCGCTTTGCCTTCGTTGCGCTGCGCCTCCAGCGCGAAGTCGATCATCATGATGGCGTTCTTCTTGACGATGCCGATCAGCATCATGATGCCGACGAAGCAGTAGAGGTTCAACTCGGTGTGCGACACCATGGTCGCCAGCATGGCCCTGAAGCCTTGAGAATGGAAAACCTCGCGGAGGACGCTGAGCGGTGTACTGAAAAGGATCAGCGTCACCAGGGCGCCAAAGCCGGCCGAGGGCAGGCCGGAGAGGATCGTAATGGGGTGGATGAAACTTTCGTAAAGAACACCCAGCACGATATAGATGACAAGAATCGCCAGCACGATCAGCAGCCCCAGGCCGGTGAGCGACGACTGGAACTCGAGCGCCTCACCCTGGAACGTGGTGCTGATCGCGGGAGGAAGCGATTTGTGGGCCAGGTTCTCCACTTCCTTCAGGGCGTCGCCCAGCGCCACTCCGGGGCGCAGGCCAAAGGAAAGCGTCACGGAGGGAAGTTGGCCGTAGTGGTTCACGGAGAGCGGCCCCAGGCCCTGCTCGATGCCCGAGACAGCCCCGAGCGGCACGAGCTTGCCGCCGGACGAGCGGATGTAGAGCATGGAAAGTGCATCCGGTTCCGCCTGATACTGCGGTTCGAGCTCCGTCATCACCCAATACTCGTCCCTGGGCGTGTAGATGGTGGACACTTGCCGCTCGCCGTAGGCGGTGGCCAGCGCGTCCTCAATTTGAAACGCAGAAACCCCAAGCGCATAGGCCTTGTCCCGATCGATTCGGACGTTCACCTGCGGGTTCTTGATCTGCAGGTCGGTGTTGACGTCTTGCAGCGCCTGCAGCGTGCTCATCTTGGCCAGGAAGTCGTTCGAGACAGCATACAATTCCTGAGTCTCAGTGCCCTGGAGCGTGAACTGGAAACGGCTCTTCGTGAGCTGCCCGCCGATCTGAATCGGCGGCGGGTTCTGCAAGAAGGCCATCATGCCCGGCACAACCATCAGCTTCGGGGCCAACTCTTGAATCACCTCGTCGGTACTCAGCTTCCGCTGCGGATGCGGCTTTAAGTGAGCGAAGAAGATCCCGGTGTTCGAGCCGAATCCACCAAAGTTCAGGGGGCACAGGGACATCATGGCGTCAAGGTTCGGGTCGGCTTGGAAGATCTTGTTGAGCTTCTCCTGGTGCTCCTTCATCGAGTCGAAGGAGATGCCCTGCGCCGCCATGGTGAAGCCGAAGAAAAAGCCGGTGTCCTCGCTGGGCAAGAAACCCATCGGAGTAAGGACAAAAATGTACGCCGTCGCTCCCGCCAGGAGCAGCGAGCCCGTCAGCGTGGCAAACCGATGCCGGAGTACGAAGCGGAGGCTGTGGTCGTAGGCGCCGAGCAGGGACTGGAAGCCGCGCTCAAACAGGTTGAAGAGCGCGCCGTGATGTTCCGCCGGCCGGTGGCGCAGGAAGCGGCTGCACAGCATCGGGGTGAGCGTGAGCGAAACGAAGCCGGAGACGAGGATCGCAACCGCGATGGTCACGGCAAACTCGTGCAGCAGCCGGCCGAGCATGCCGCCCATGAACAACACGGGGATAAACACCGCGGCGAGCGACAGCGTCATGGAGAGAATGGTGAAGCCGATCTCCCGCGATCCGTCGAGGGCCGCCTGGAGCGTGCTCTTGCCCATTTCGAGGTGGCGTACGATGTTTTCCAGCATCACAATGGCGTCGTCCACGACAAAGCCGACCGAAAGCGTGAGCGCCATCAGCGACAAGTTGTCCACCGTGTAACCGAGCAGGTACATGACGGCGAAAGTGCCGACAATCGAAAAAGGCAGCGCGAGACTCGGGATGATCGTGGCCGAAAGGTTGCGCAGAAAGAGAAAGATGACCATCACCACCAGCGCGATGGTGAGATAAAGCGTGAACTTGACGTCGCTTACCGAGCCTCGGATGGTCAGGGACCTGTCGTAGATCGTGTCCAGGTGGATGGCAGCCGGCATCTCCCGCCGGAACGTAGGGAGCAGTCGATTCACATTATCGACCACCTCGACCGTATTGGTGCCCGGCTGTTTCTGCACAGCGATCACCATGGATCGGACCGCCGTCTCGGGCGTGATGTACCAGTTGATGATCTTGTCGGTTTGCGTGCCGTCCACGACGTTGGCCAGCTCCTCCAGGTGTACCGGTGAGCCGTTGCGGTAGGCCACAATCAGCGGCCGGAAGGCAGCGGCGTTCATGAGCTGGCCGGTCGCCTCGACCGTAAACTCCTTATGCCGGCCGTAGAGCGTGCCGGTGGGCAGGTTCACGTTGGCGTTCCGGATGGCATCCACGGCTTCGTCAATGCCGATCTGCCGAGCGGCCAGAGCTTTCGGATCGAATTGTACTCGGACCGCAAATTTCTGCGCGCCGAACACCTGCACCTGGGCCACCCCGCTCACCATGGAAATCCGCTGCGCCATGCGCGTATCCGCGTAGTCCGTAACCTCGGGAAGTGGCAGCGTGGCAGAACTGACGGCCATGTAGAGGATCGGCTGGTCCGCTGGGTTCACCTTGCGGAACGAAGGCGGCGAAGGCATCCCTTGCGGCAGTTGCGCTTCGGCCTGTGAGATCATCGACTGAACGTCCTGCGCGGCCGCGTCGATGCTGCGGCTCAGGTTGAACTGAAGGGTGACGGTGGTCTGCCCCTGCGTGTTGGCGGAACTCATGCTGTCCAGGCCGGCGATGGTCGAGAACTGGCGCTCGAGCGGCGTCGCTACGGCGGAGGCCATCGTGTCCGGACTCGCGCCAGGAAGAAAGGCGAACACCTGGATGGTCGGGCGGTCCACGTTCGGCAGGTCGCTGACCGGCAGAAGCCGGTAGGCCATGGCCCCGAACAGCAGAATCGCCGACGTCACCAGCGTCGTCATGATGGGGCGGCGGATAAAAAGTTCTGGGATATTCATGGCGGCTTGTCAGCAGTCAGCGGTCCGCGTCCGTCGCTTGTCACTCGTCACTCGTCGCTTGTCACTGGTTTTTAACTTGCACCTTGGCCCCTGGAAAGAGCATGAGCTGACCGTCGGTCACCACCTTTTCTCCAGGCTCCAGACCCTTCTCAATGACCGTCAGGCCGCCCACCGTGGCGCCCGGCACAACCGGCGCGATGGCTACCGTGAGGTCGGGCTTGACCTTAAACACGTATTGGCCTGTCTGACCCGCCTGCACAGCCTGGTTCGGGACTACGACCAACTTAGGCCGGCTGGTGAGAGTCAGGACCACGTTGACGAACTGCCCCGGCCACAGCCGCCGGTCCGGATTAGCGAAAGTCCCCTTGAGCAGGATGGTCCCGGTTGCAGGATCGACGGTGTTGTTGACGAAAGTCAATGCGCCCTCCGCGGGATGCCGCTCATCCTGAGGGATCATCGCTCGGACCCGCAGCTTCCCTCGAGTCTGATACTTCTTGATGTCGGCCAGGTGCTGTTCCGGGACCGAAAAGTCCACGTAGACGGGCGCGATCTGATTGATGACCACCAGGCTTGTATCATTGGCCTTGACGACGTTGCCGGGATGGACCATCAGGTTCCCGCTGCGGCCGGCGATGGGGGAGCGGACCGTACAATATCCAAGGTCGACTTTGGCGCTCTCCACCGCGGCCCGGTCGGCGCGAACGGACGCCTCCAGGGCGTCGGCATTGGTCTGGAACTGGTCGTATTGGTCTTTCGACACAATTCCGGCCTGAAATAATTGTGTGGAGCGCTCCGCCTGTGCCTGGGCGTTCCTGGCCTGGGCGATGTCCCTGGCCAGCGTGGCTTCAGCCTGTTTGAGCCTGGCTTGATAGGGGCGCGAATCAACGGTAAACAAGAGATCGCCGGCATTCACGTCCCGGCCTTCCTGGAAGTAAACCCGGTCCACCTCGCCATCGATTTGCGACCTTACCGTCACGGTCGAATAAGCTTCTACGTTTCCGATGACGCGCACTTCTACCGGGACGGTTTGTTGAGTCGCGCCGGCAACGGTTACCGGCACAGTCATACTCATGGCAGGCGGCGCCCCACTCCCCTTGGCGCCGTTGTCGGAGCACGCCGGCAGAAACATGAGCCAAGCAAGAATCAGAATGAGAGCCGGTGCGGGAATCGACTTCAGGCAGGAGAGCTGCCGGGCGTCCTGCTCAGATATGACCGATAGTTTCAACGGACCGCTTTCTCCACATTCGTATGTTCGCCCCACTTTAGCGGGTTTCGCCGGGTGAGTCAACAGATACGGGGGTAAGTGAAACTGAGACGCTACCCGAGCTTGATTTTTGCCCGACCTCTTTGTAGCATGGGTTGTCTCGCTGGAGGATTCCCTTCGCGGTGAGGGCCGATGGATGATTCGTCTCAGGTCGAGGATCGAAGCCGGCGCGACGCGCTCAAGAAGCTAGCGGCGGGCGCGGGCGCGATGACCGCTTTTCCGATTCTCGGGCAGGGGGGCGTCACGCCGGCAATGGAGCGCGCGGCCGAGCGCATGCACGCCGCTCGGCAGGCCGGCGCCGCGCCAGAGGGCCAATCCGGCGCGAACTGGAAACCCGTCTTCTTCGACGCGCATCAGAATGAAACGGTGGTGGCGCTGACGGAGATGATCATTCCTGAGACCGACACCCCCGGAGCCAAAAGCGCCCTGGTGAACCGTTTCATCGACCTGATGCTCAGCGACGAAGACACTGGGAGGCAGAAAGCTTTCATCGAGGGGCTGGCCTGGATCGACGGGCGCAGCCTGAAACTGCACGACAAGCCGTTCGTCCAACTCGGCCCGGAGGCGCAAACGGAATTGCTGACCTTGCTGGCGGACCCGGAGAATAAGAAGCCGGAAGACCGGCCCGGCGTCGGGTTCTTTCAGGAGCTGAAGGACTTGACTATCTTCGGGTATTACACCTCACAAGCGGGGATGGAGCAGGAGCTGGAATACGGGGGTGACGATTACCACACCGAATTCCCGGGCGCCTGCAATCATCCTGAGCACCAAACGTAGGCCGAGCGCCACACGGAGGACCAGGCGTTAAGCCCCAGTCTGAACATCAAAACTTAGGAGTTCAACAAGCTCATGAGATCATCCGCAGCAGTCTTTTCAAGGCTTCTTCTTGTCGCGCCGTGCGCATTGTTGCTCGCCAGCGGCCTCCGAGCGGCCGACGAGCCGGACGCTGCCGCCATCTTCAAGCAGAAGTGCTCGATGTGTCACGGCGCCGACGGCAAGGGGTTCGCCGCTATCAAGACCCCGGACTTCACCGATCCGAAGTGGCAAGAGAGCATCACCGACGAAAAGATTGTCGAGACGATCAAGAACGGCAAGAAGGGGACGCCGATGCCGCCGTTCGCCGACAAATTGAAAGAAGATGAAATCCAGGCCCTCGTAAAGTATATCCGTTCGCTGAACAGCGAGAAGAAGAAGGAATAGACTTGTCCGGGCCGTCTCCCGCTGTGCCGCCCGAAACCGCTTCGCCGGCGGCCACGCAGTCTGCTGTATCGTCGATTTTGAGTCGGGAAGACTCCCAGGGCCGGACAGCGTGATCGCATCGCAGGCGTTGTAATCGTTTTCGTTTTCGATCTCCTACCGTTGTCGTTAGCAATCTAGCGTCATCGACCGGCAAGACTGGAAGCAGCGGCGTTGGCTGAGACTCGATCGCCGGAGGGCTAAACCTTCCGCGCAGGAGAAACCTATGGACCAGGTCCGAGTGGGAATCATTGGCTCAGCCTTTTCGTCGAGTATCCACGCCGAGGCATTTGAGGAAGTCCCGGAGGCGGTGCTCGTCGCGGTCTGCTCGCCGAGCAAGGCCCACGTGGAAGCGTTCGCGCGCAAGTGGAAAATCCCCACCCACGCGACCGACTACCGGAAGCTGCTCGATCGCAAGGATATTGACGTGGTTGTGGTGGGGATCCCGAACGACCTCCACCGCGAGGTCGTGGTCGCCGCCGCGAAAGCCGGGAAGCACGTCATCCTCGAGAAGCCGATCGCCCACACCCTGAAAGATGCGGACGCCATCATCGACGCCTGCAAGAAGCGCAAGGTGAAGCTGATGTACGCGGAGACCATCTGCTTCTCGCCCAAGTACGTGCGGGCCAAGAAGCTGGTGGAGGAAGGCGCCGTAGGGAAGCTCTACATGGTGAAGCAGGGCGAGAAGCATTCCGGGCCGCACTCGGACTGGTTCTATGACGTCAAGCGCTCGGGTGGCGGCTCACTCATGGATATGGGCTGCCACGGAATCGAGTGGGCTCGCTGGATGTACGGCAAGCCGAAACCCAAAAGCGTGGTGGCGCACTGCCAGCGCGTCCTCCACACCGAACGCACCAAGGGCGAAGACAATTCCGTCGTCATCGTCGAGTTCGAAGGGGGCGGCATCGCCGTGATCGAAGATAGCTGGGCCAAGCAGGGCGGCATGGACGACCGCGTCGAACTTTATGGCGCCGAAGGCGTGATCTACTGTGACCTGCTTCACGGCAGCTCGATGGAGACTTATAGCAAGAAGGGATACGGCTACGCCGTGGAGAAGGCCGGCGAAACCAGGGGCTGGACGTTCACCGTCTTTGAGGAAGCGCACCTCTACGGCTTCCCGCAGGAGATGCGCCACTTCATCCGCTGCCTCCTGAATGACGAGACGCCCCAGGAGACTGGCGAGGACGGCCGCGCCACCCTCGAGATCATCTACGCGGCCTACGAGTCAGCCGGCGCCGGCAAGCGAATCACCTGGCCTTATAAGCCCAAGAAGCCGGGCGACGTGCCCGTCAATCTGTGGTTGAAGGCGTGACGCACGGCGCGGGCGGGGAGGAGATTGTCGCGGCCCTGGAGAAGCGGAATTAACGCGGCGGATCAGTGGTCGTGATAGTATCAACATAAGCTTGTGAGGTCACAGTCGGCCGCATGCGAAATCGGCATGGCAGCGGGGCGCAAGAAACGGACCGCACCATTCTCGAACGATGTCGGGCTTCGCGTCCTGGTTTGGAGCACACATGGGTGAGAGAAAATATCGGCAGCGGGGCTACCAGGATTCCGATCGCGAGCGGCGGGAGAAGCGCTCCGATCAGCGATCCGGACCGAAGCCGGAGACTTTCGGGCCCAAGACCCCGCGGATGCCGGCGACCCACTCCGTCGTGCGCTGCGCTGGCTGTGGCGCCATCCTCCCGCCAGACTTCGATCCCACCGGGCGGTGTCCGCGTTGCGCCTTTGAGTTGCACAGTTGCAAGCAGTGCGCGTATTTCGATACCTCGGCCAAGTTCGAATGCACCCAGCCGATTCCGCACCGGATTGCAAAGAAGGACTCCCGGAACCACTGTACGTTCTACGCGCCGCGCACCACCGTCGAGCGGCAAACGTCGCCGGGCGCCTCCCGGTCCGACGATCCTCGCAAGGCCTTCGAGGACCTGTTTAAGAAGCAGTGACGAGTGACAAGCTCGAGTTTCGATTTTCCAGTTTCGACTTTCCGGTTCTTTCCACAGGAAGGCTTATGAAAAAAGCGATGCCGATGTTTCTTGCCCTGGCCGCGCTTGCGGCTTCGCAGTGGCTGGCCCAGACGACACAAGCTCCGACCGGGACGGCGCACAAGCCCGGGGCCACACATAAGGCTGCGACGTCTCATACCGCCCCTGCGGCCAAGGCCGTCACCACGCCCTCGGGTTTGAAATACGTCGATCTGCTCGTTGGCAAGGGGCCGACGCCCAAAGACGGCGATACCGTGCTGGTCCATTACACCGGAAGGTTCACCAACGGCAAGATCTTCGACACCTCGCGTGGCAAGCAGCCGTTCCAATTCGTGCTGGGACAGGGACAGGTCATCAAAGGCTGGGACGAAGGTGTCGCGTCCATGCACGTAGGCGGAAAGCGCAAGCTGATCGTGCCTCCCGCCCTGGCCTACGGCGCACAAGGTTACCCCAACGTGATTCCTCCCAACTCTACGCTGGTCTTCCAGGTCGAACTACTCAAGGTCAACTAGCAGACATCTGAGCGGCGGCCAGGTGAGGTCCGGCTCTGCTGAATTAGCGTGAAGGCAGGTAAGGATCGCCTTGCCGGGCCGGCGCCAAGGTCGCGAAGGTATGGACGGATAACGACGCTCCTCGCATCTCAACGGTAACGGCGCCGTCCGTGTCCGTGCGGAAGATGCGCGCTCCTGCGGCCCGTATCCGTTCAAGGGTCGCGGGACTGGGCGATCGCCTGGGGCTCCCGCTCTCCGCGCTCAGGATGGCGATCCGGGGCGAGACGCGGGCCAGAAACTCCGGGCCGGAGGACGTCCTGGCGCCGTGGCGCGCGACTTTGAGCGCTTCGCTCGCGAGCGGGAGCGCGGACCTCGCCAGCTCCTGCTCCACTCTCTCATCGATGTCGCCTGTCAGCAGGACGCTCGAGCCCGCGATCGATATCCGCAGCACCAGCGAATCGTCATTGCGGGAACGGCGCGATCGGGAGGGACGATTGGATCCCTCGGCACCATTCGCGACAGGCACGGAAGCCGCTGGCCAGAGGATGCGGACGGAAGCTCCGCCCAGCGGGAACACCTCGCCCGCGCTCAGCTCCCGCACGGGAATCCGGCGCTCGCGGGTCTTGGCCAAGAGCGCTTCGTAGGCCGGCGAGGACACTGCCGCCGAATCGTTCCGTGGCCCCGTACGGTAGACGATGGGCCCTTCCCCTGCGCCGGCCGGCGCGGCGCCTTGCCAGACCTCCCCGACGCTGAAGTTTTCGAGCACCGCGGCGACTCCATCAACGTGAGTGTCATTCGAGCCGGTCAGGACCAACACGTCAAGCTTCTTGACACCACGCTGCCACAAGTAAGGCGAGACGATTTCTTCGCCCGGGTCCCAACGTCGCTTCCCGAATCTTTCGCGGGCCGCCCCGCCGCGGCCGCACGCGCCCACGAGCATCGTCGTGCGGTCGGGCAGCACCACAAACACCCCGTCTCCGCCGCCGCAATCGAGGGCTGTCACTTCCACGACGCCTGTGGGAAGCTGCGGCCGAAACGGGTGGAGCGAAATCAGGATGGCGAACGCTCCTGACGCCCCAAGCGAGCCCCAGAAGACTCGCCGCTGCCGGCCCAGCGCGCAGGCGGCGGCAACGATCGACAAGGAGAAACCCCAGGCTGCCCATTCGGGCGGTGAGGGAACCCGATACGACAACCAGCGCGGCAAGTTGGGAAAGTCAGTCAGGGCAAACAGGCCCTTCATGACCAGAGCGAGCGCCTTGGCGGGCCACACCGCGAGAGCGGGCAGCCGCGCTCCCAGCAGCGTGGTCGGCAGGGCAAACGCCAGGACCAGGGTCATCACCGGGATCGCCAGGGCATTCAGACCGATCCCGGCATAGGTCACGCGGTGGAAAGTCTTGGCCATCGGAAGCAATAACCCAAACTGGAGTACGGCGGAGAAGAGCAGCATATTTACTGTCCAGACCGCGGCCCGCGTCGGAGCCGTGACCAGGGCTTCGGCAGCCGCCGGATGGCGGCTCAACCAAGCGACTCGAGCCTTCAATGCCGCGGCCATCGCGCGAAGGTCGAGACGGAACTGGGCGGCGCGCGGTTCGAGGCTGGGATCGAAGTCCACGGCATCGAGTCGCCACAGGGCGCGCCGGTAAGGCTCGGTGGTCCGCTCGAGGATGGGAACAGCCAGACCGGCGATGAGCAGCGCCGCCGAGAAGGACAAGTCGAACCCGGTCTCGAACAGCCACGCCGGTCTGGCAGCAAGGAGCGCCAGCGCGGCGAGACCGATGGCGTTCAGGGCGGGCTGCTCGCGGTAGAGAAGGCGAGCCAGCAGATAGGCGCAAATCATGAGCGTGGCCCGCAGCGTCGGCGCGCGCTGCTCGACCAGCGACGCGAAGCCGAGCAGGAACAACAGGACCAGGCCGGACCGCCAACTCTCACCCAAGCGCAGCAGCCGGAGCAGCGCTTCCGCCAGCATGGCGAGCAATCCAACGTGCAGGCCGGCAATCACCAGAAGGTGATAGAGGCCCACCTTGCGGAAGTCTTCGATGGTATCGGAATCGAGAGACGAGCGGTCCCCGAGCAGCACGGCTTTGAGGACAGCTCCGTCGCGGCCTTCGGGCAACCAGGGTGGGTAGAGGCGGTCGATGCTTTGAAGCAGGCGCCGCCGCGCGCGTTCAGTCAAGCTTGCCACTCCGGCCGGCGGCGCGCCCGGACCGCGGTGGCCCGCGCCAGGACTTGTCCCGTCGGGCGAGAGCCGCCCGCGTCTTTCGATCGCCGGCGCACCCCTGATGTTTCCAACCCAATAGACATCTTCGATCGATTCCATCCAACGCCTGAAGTCAAAGCTGCCGGGGTTGCGGTAGACCTGCGGCCGGCGCAGCCGGACCTCGGCGCTGATGAAATCGCCGTACTTGGGCTCGAGCGCCTCCGCCGCAGCCAGGGACTCGGAGTCCTCGACGGCTTCGAGGCGCAGGCGAACCTTGCCCGAGACCAAGAGGGCTGGCAGGCGGTTCCGAGGGCCCTCGGCCTCGAGGCGCGTCGCCTCAACGTCGAACTGCGAGCCATAGGGCGTGCGCTGCGGGTCTGAGATCAGCCTTCCGTCAAGACGCACGGGCTGGCTCAAGTCAATGCCCCCAGTTCCGACATAGCCTCCGAGGTGGCTTACGTGGCTTGGCGGGAAGCGAAATTCAAACAGCCGCATCCCTGCGGCGCCCGCAAACACAAATCCCGCCAGCGCGAGCACGGTTGCGACCAACTGCCGTCGCGTCCGCAACATTACCAGCCCGGCGAGCAGGCACGCGGCGGCGCATCCGAGAAGCACTGGAACAGCCCGGACAGGATCGGCGACGGTCGGGTGGGAGGCGAGCGGGTCAGGCCGCGCGAGGGCGATCCCTAATGCGAAGCAAGCCGCCAGGGCCAGCAGAGGAGCTTTCATGACTCGGATTGCACTATCCGCCGGCACACAAGGCGTGCCCTTCCTTTCTAGCTGCTTGTGGATTGACCGCGTTCGAGTAGCGCCCATTTTGAGCTGTTGCTGCATTGCTAGCGTGATGCTATTATATTAATTATGCGCAAGAAGGAATTAAGCCTCGCCGAGGCGGCAAGTCAGCTTGCCGAGGTCATCGAAGGGTATCTCGAAAAGTTGCCCGAACCCGAGCGTGCAACCAGACGCCGCGCGTTTCATAAAGCCGTTTCTAACGCCCTCGGAACTCCCGCCAGAGGCGCAAAGCGTTCAAGAACTCGCGCGACCCGTCTTTCAGCCCTGCGCTCCGAATAGCCTCCATAAAGGCTCGCTCATCTCCGCTCTCAAGCAATCGGCGTAAGTCCCGAAGCAGGTTCTGCCGCTGGCGACGCGTCTTCATGTCCACAGGGCGACGCCCACGGCTCTTCTCCTCGATCATCACGTCTTCTAGGTCACCGTGAGCCTCGCCAGCGATTCGATGTGGAAAGTTTGCGGGAAGAAATCAAACAGCTCTACCGACTCGAGCCGGTAGCCGCGCTCGACGAGATAAGCGAGATCGCGAGCCAGCGTGGGCGGGTGGCAGCTCACGTAATGGATGCGCTGGGGGCGCACTCCCGCAAGCAGCTTTAGCGCCGGCATCCCGACGCCCGCGCGCGGCGGGTCCAGGACTGCCAAGTCGGGCTCGGCCCGCGCGAAGCGGCGCAGGAAGTCGAACGCGGATTGCCGGACAGCGCGGACGTTCGAGAGCCCGTGCGCCTGCGCATTCGCGGCGAGGTCGGCGGCAGACCTCGGATTAGATTCGACGGCGATGACCTGGCCGAAGCCACGCGCGAGGGGAAGCGTGAACAAGCCGACTCCCGCAAACAAGTCCAGCGCCAGCGCGTCGCGGTTCGCCGGGGCGGCGTCCACCCCGCCGCTGGTCGCCGCAGTCACCAGCTCCGGAAGCAAGAATCGAGACGCCTGAAAGAACGAGCCGTGGCTGACCTGGTAGCGGAAATCACCCACCGCATAAGACAGCGCCGGCTTGCCAAAGACCCGGAACGCCCGGCCGCGCTCGATCGCAACACTCGTGACTCCCGGCAACAGGCGGAGACACTCCTCGGCCAGCCCGCTCCAGCCTTGGTCATCGAAGGCGCGCGCCCGATCGAAGCTGCCGCGCAGCGTAATGCTGACTTCTTCATCGCGATCGTCCGCAAGCAGCTCGATTTCACTGAACGGGGCGACCCCGGCGAGACGTTCGGACCAGTCCGGGCGGCGCAGCTCGGCCAGGATCGCGTTCAGACGCGGCGACAGGATCAGGCAGGCGTCGATGGGAACCAAGCGGTGGGACTCGGCTTCAAAGAAGCCCAGCCGAACTTTGCCGTCCGGCTGAAGAGCTACCTTCAGTTGGGCCTGATTGCGGTAATTCCACGGGTGCGCGGCGTAGACCGGAATCTCAGCGTCCCAGGTGGCCGTCCCGATGTGGCCGATGCGGCGGAGCGTCTCGCGCAGGGTTTCACGTTTTGCGGCGCTCTGGAGCTCCGGGCGCAGGTGCTGGTACTGACATCCGCCGCAGCGCCCGAAGTACGGGCACGGGGGCTCGACGCGTTCCGGGGCCGCCTCCAGAATACGCAGAGGCCGGGCGTGGATCACACCCTTGGCGGTGAGCGCCTCCTCGACCTCAAGGCGTTCGCCGGGAAGGGCGCGAGGTACCAGCACGACGCGGCCCTGATAGTGTCCCAAGGCCTCACCGCCGTAAACGAGTTTCCGTGCAGTAAATTCAAAGCTCAAGGGCATCGCTCGGTCCTCAACTCCGAAGACGGGTCGCTGACGGCTGATCGCTGATGGCTTCTTAAAAGTAGAACAAGCTCAATCGCGGAATGCCGTAGTGTTCGTACAAACGCTTCTTCTGAAACTGCCGCTCTACGGATTCAATTTGGGCGGCGGTCATTTCCTGGCGACAGCGGACCAGGCCGCGTTCGGCTTCCTGTCGAATCTCGGCCAGCAACTCGACCGGCGCGGCGCGAGTGACGGAAGCCGTCAGCTTATCTTCCACCGCCGAAAGATGGTTCTCAAGGTCCTGCAGGGACAAGCCAGGGCCTGCCCCTGCGCCCGGGTTTGCCGCTGCCGCCGCTTGTTCGCCCGCCAGCTTCCGCAGGCCCGCGGCCGCTTCTCCAAGATCGTGCGCCACGGGCGGCTGGCCCTTCTCCTGCCAGTAGCGGCCCGCCTCATCCAGGATCTCGGCGTTCCGATTGAGGTAGCCTTGGATTTCCTCCGCCGTGAACTGCGCCCGGTCGGCGTTGCTTCTGCTCTCCCGATTGCCTCCGCCTTCCACGAGTGAGGTCTTCAACTCTTCAGCGGCCCGCATAACGGCCTGTGTACAGTAGGCCAGGCTGTTAATTTTCTCGAAAGGCCGCGGCCGCTTCGCGTATTTCGTGAAGGCGCGCTCGATGCCGTTGAGCGCCGCCTCAAGCGGGATACGCGCTTCCTTCCAGGATTCGATGAGCGCCCAGTCGAGGGGGGAAAGCAGCGTCGCAGTGCCGCGACACTTGCGGAAGCACTCCTCGATTTCGGTGAAGTAATTGAAGTAGTTTTCCAAATCCTCGAACCCCGCCTGGCCGCGCGAGTCAGCCTGTTTGCGCAAGCCCTCAGGACCCCGTGCACTGCTAAGATGCGCGCGAGACGCCCGCGCTCCCGCAGGACTACTTGTGCCGCGCGCGCGGGAGGTTGCGCTCGTAGATGATCCTCAATCCCTCGAGGGTCAGCGACGGGTCCACCGAAGGCTTGTGTTTGGAAGCTCCTGACACGAGTGACGCCTGCCCGCCGGTCGAAATCACTTTGGTCTTGTCACCCAGCTCCGCGCAAAGACGGTCGAGGAGGCCGTCCACCAGTCCGACCGCGCCGTAAAACAGGCCTGACTGCATGCTGGCCACGGTGTTCGAGCCGATCACCCGCTGCGGCTCGCGGATCTCGACGCGCGGCAGCCGCGCCGCGTGCTGGAAAAGCGCCTCGGAGGAAATCCCGATACCCGGCGCGATCACGCCCCCCAGGTACTCGCCCTTTTCCGAGACGGCATCAAAGGTAATGGCCGTGCCGAAATCGACGATGACGCAAGGGCCGCCGTACTTTTCAAAAGCTGCGACGCTGTTCGCAATCCGGTCGGCGCCCACCTCCAGCGGATTATCGTAGTGGATGGCGATGCCCGTCTTCGTTCCGGGCTCGAGAAAGAGCGCCTGGATATGAAAATACTTCTCCGCCATTTCCTCGAGCAGCGCGTTCAGCGGCGGCACGACGCTCGCCACCATGATCCCCGAGATGTCGCCCGCCTCGATCCCGTCCAGGTTAAAAAGGTTGCGAATCAGGATGCCGTACTCGTCGGCGGTCTGAGCGCGATTCGTGGTCAGCCGCCACTGGGCCTTCAGCGCCTTACCCTGAAAGACGCCCAGGACGGTGTTCGTGTTCCCCACGTCGATGACGAGAAGTTTCATCTTAGTTGTCAGTTGTCAGTCGCCAAAACGAATCGATAGGGGAACCGGCAGGACCTATGTCGCGTGGACAGCGTTCTGCGACTGACAACTGACGACGGACAACTGACGACGGACAACCACTGACAGCTTGATTATTTTACTTCGATTACTTCGCCCGCAACCAAGGACTCTTCGCGGCCGTCGTCCCGGCGGACCTTGAGGGCCCCGCTTGGCTCGAGGCCCAGCGTCGTGGCCAGGAACTCGCCCGAGTTCGCAAGCACGCGAATCCGTTTCCCCTTGGCGTAGGTTGATCGGGCGGTCCACCGCTCGATGATCGGGGCGTTGCCGGACTCGAGCAGCAGGCGGTAGTGCCGTTCGAGCTCTTTCAGCAGGGACACCAGGACTTGGGCGCGCGCGTAAACCTTGCCGGTCTCGATTCGCAGCGAGGTGGCGATCGCCCCGAGCTCCGGCGGCATCTCACGATGGTTCACATTGATGCCAATCCCGAGCACGACCGAGTGCAGGCGGTCAAGCTCCGCGTTCATCTCGGTCAGGATGCCACACACCTTCTTGCCGTTGATCAGCAGATCGTTCGGCCAGCGGATGTCGACAGGCAGGCCCGTGGTCGAGCTTATGGCCGCGTGTGCTGCGACCCCGGCCATAAGCGTAAGCGCCGGGGCGGCCGCCGGTGAAAGCGGCGGGCGCACAATCACAGAAGAGTAAATGCCACTCGATTTTTCCGAGTACCAGGTCCGTCCGAAGCGACCGCGTCCTGCCGTCTGCTCCTCGGCCACGACCACGGTGCCGTGAGCCGAACGGCCCTTGTCAGCCGCGGCCAGCGCCAGCGCCACGTCGTTCGTGGAACCGATCCGAAAATAGTGGATGACCTTGTGCCCGATCTCGGCGTCGCCCAGCTCCCGCCGGACCAGGCTGGGCACAAGAAGGTCCGGGAGCTTTTGCAGTTGATACCCGCTCGACGGGTGCCCCTTGATCTCAACGCCCAGCGAGCGTAGCTCCTCAATCCACTTCCAGACGGTGGACCGCGTCACTCCGATCTCGGAGGCGATCTTGGGCCCCGGCACTACCACCGTGGCGTTCGTCACCAATAAGTGAATCAACTTGTCGATCCTGCGGTCGGTGGCTCGGGGCATATTCCGGGGCTCTTACGGCGCAAGCAAATGCTCCGCGTTCTCGAGCGCCGCTGCAATGTACGGTGGGGGATTCGGCAACGGCTCAAGCAAACCCAGAAAGTCGCTCCAGGATACACATTCGGTCCCCGACGTTTTGTGCCGGGTAATGAATAGAAACCGGCAATCGAGGCCGAGTAACTCCGTCATTAGAAACTTCTGCAGATCGGTCTGGCTCATCGGAAGCTGGAGAACTTTCCCTTCCGCAAAAAGCCCCCGTTCGCGGAGCAATTTCTTCTCGCTCGCTTCGGAGGGATACGAGCCCTCGACAGATTCGAGCTTGAGTTCTATGCATAGCGCACGTTCGCGGTCGGCGTGGATCACTATATCGGGCTTCGCCTTGAATGCCCATTTAATCTTGCAGGCAGTCACCAGGTCGCGATCGCTGTTGGAACTTTGGGGTCGGAGACTAGTTTCGATCTGGGTCAGACTCCAATTGGCCGGCGACTGTATGTATTTGCGCGAGGCACGAGGCCCGATAAAGAACGCGTTAAACTCCTTCACCTCCTTAAGCGACGCTAGCCTACTGGTGTCGAAGCGGTAGCTGCCGAGCATTCCTAGGATCACATCACGCTTGTGATTGTTGGACTCCGCCTTAACGCCCATCTTATTCCAGAGGTCGCGCGGGTAGCTGTAATCGAGATAGACGCCAAATTCCGCAAGGTTTATCTCCCAGTTGCGTTCCGCCTTGTGGACCACGCGCTCGGCATTATCTTTGTGGTTCAGAAGATGAAACAGGATTCCGGCCATGTGCCGCTCTTCGCGATCGAATTGAAAATAAGGTTCGTTGTTTCGTGCAAGCTCTCTCAGATTCACAGAGATAATCCTTCCACCGTCCCGGGGCCGTTCCAGTGATTCGGCCACTTTCCGAAGCTGCTGCGACAGCTCGGCGTGACGGCGCTTGGCGTTGTCCACCACGTCCTTTGGCGCCCGGCTCAGAAACGATTCGTTCCCCAGTTGCTTGTCCAGCTGGGTGAGTTGCTGCTCGATTTTGACCTTATCGCGCTCCAGACGGAGGCGCTCTGCTTCGACGTCCACGTGCTCTTCGTGGAACAGGCGCAGGTCAACGGACGGGCCGACGTGGCGCACGCCCCCAGCGTCCCCGGAGGGCCGCTCTCTGGTGAAGTTCAGGGCCTCGAGGCCCGCCAGTCGCAGAATCGTTTCCTGGTGGGC
>QHZK01000269.1 GCA_003224635.1 Acidobacteriota bacterium
TACTTCTCGACCTCCAGCGTCATGCGGCTTCCTACTGAGCAGCCGGCGGAGTTTTGTGAGCCGAGTCCGGACTTGAGCCAGGAAAGTCGGGAAGCGGAGGAGCGGCTGGCGTCGGCTTACTGGGCCTCCGCCAGGAACTTGGTGCAATGGCGGTACCGGTTCGGAGAAAGCTTGCCGTCGAACCCTCCGCCCGAGTTTGCGATTGACCAGCAGACCGCCTGGCAAAGCGATCTCCAAGACACGCCGGCAAACAGGCTGCGCTACTGGCGGAAGTTCCGCCAAATCTGGCTTACTCCCAAGGCCTGGCGGAAGTCTCATCAGTGGGACACCAGTTGGGTCCGTGGCGCCTTGGTTGGCGTGCGCGACGCCGCAGGAGAGCTGGTGGTGCACGCCTTCGGATTTGACCGCCGCTAGGGCACCTCCGAAACTCTGTTTTCGGCGCCCTTGTCCTCCGCCAGCGTGCCGAAAGCTCGCTTTCCAACTAGTTGATTTTACAGGGACAAAAAATTGTGTCCCGCGCGTCCCATGCGTCCCCATTGTCTCATTCCTGTGTGCTAATCTGGGATTGCGGAGCGATCAGGCCAAGGTCTACTCTCCCAAAATTCCTTACTCTCCCAACTCAAATCTGAGGTCGGTGGCATCGGCGAGGCTCGACCTGCTTGGCCCCGGCTCGCAGTTGCTCGCATATCCACCGCGCCTTTTCCCTCCTCCTCAACCTCTAGACAGTTTACGAAAAATTGATGGATAGTTAACGCTCAGGTTAATACACATGATATACTTCATGAGGCTATCCGTGGACCCAACTGGATTTTGGTGAGTTCGATAAGGAGGTTCGATGAGTAAGGAAGTACGTTATTTTGCAATGATTTGCGCGCTCATCTTCAGCCTGGGGGCGCTCGCGTTTCCGGCCGCGGCCCAGGAGGCTTCCGCAGCCGCAGCTCAATCGGGAGTTGGGCCGGACCAAGGGGTCCAACTCGAAGGTGAGCTCGAAATCATCCATCAGGATTTCAAAGATGGTCGGGGCCGCTATTTATACTCTTTGAAACTGTCCGACGGCACTCGGGTCCCGCTCCAGTTCGTCAAGAAGCCGCCGACACATCTTCTGACCGGAGACCATGTCCGCGCCGGTGGCCGGCTATCGAACGGCAGTTTGCTCCTCTATTCGGGTAGCACGAACGTTAAGAAAACGACAGGGGGGTCAACGACAACGACAACCTCGTCGACTCCCGTGCCCTACACCTTCGGAGCCCAATCGACGTTGGTCATTCTCGTCAACTTTCAGGATGATGCTGTCGAACCCTACGCGGCCACCGATGTGCAGAATGCGTTCTTCGTGACGGCCAACAACTTCTTCATGGAAAACTCTTACGGGCGGACTTCGCTTACGGGAAATGTGGTTGGCTGGTACACGATCCCGGACAGCGTCACGACCTGTAACACCACTCAAATCGCCACCGACGCCAAGAATGCCGCGGCCGCTGCAGGCGCCAATCTGTCGAACTACACTCGGTACGTGTACGCGTTTCCGCAGAACAATGCCTGTGGCTGGGCGGGCGCGTCGTACGTCGGCGGGAGCCCTTCGCAGAGCTGGATCAACGGCAACAGCCTCGAAATCGCTACAGTCGCCCACGAACTAGGTCATGCGTTTGGCCTTTGGCATTCACATCTGCTCGACTGCGGCACGACTGCGACCATTTGTTCCAGCAGTAGAGTGGTTGAGTATGGCGATATCATGGATACCATGGGTGCTGAAGCGTCGAGTTGGTCTCCGCACTACAACGCTTTCCAAAAGGAGCGCCTGGGCTGGCTGAACTACGGGACCTCACCCTCAATTCAGACCGTACAGACCAGTGGTACATATACGATCAATGTGTACGAATCCGGAGGTCCTGGACCGAAGGCGCTGAAAGTCTTGAAGTCTACCGATCCCGCAACCGGCGCTAAGACGTGGTATTACCTCGAGGCTCGTGAGGCGCTTGGCTTCGATGCCTTCCTCACGAACGGTGCGTGCCCGCAATGCTACACCCAGAACGAAACCACCGGCGTGCTCTTCCATCTCGGTACGGATGGCAACGGCAACAGCAGCGACCTGCTCGATATGACGCCTGCGACTCCGGCGGTTTTCTTCTGGTGGGACCCGTCACTCGCTGTAGGCCAAACCTTTCAGGATTCGGCTGCGGGAGTGACCTTCACGACTCAGTCGGCGACGTCGGGTGGAGCAGCGGTGAGCGTACAGTTCTAAGGAGGCCACTGAGCCTGACAAGTCGCGCGACGAACCAGACAAACTACGGCCCGGACCAGACCGTCTCCACCGCAGCCACCGCTACTTGCGGGGGCCTGGAGAGCATCCCCATACGCCCTCGGGGCCGCGGGTCTCAACGATGCGGCCTCGCCGCGGAGAGGCCCCGCCGACTTAGGAATAGCTCACGACCTAGCTTGGCAGGTTGCTGAAAAAGTGCTCGAACTACCATCCTGAGCCCTTCGCTTGTCATTCTGAGCGAAGCGAAGAATCCCGGTATTTCCGCTCAGGGTAAAAGCCAGGCATCTCGCAGTGCCCTGAAATCAAGAACTTAGATTCTTCGCTGCGCTCAGCAATGACAGGCTTCAAGGGTTTTTCAGCAAGCTGCTAGATTTTAATGTGTGGCTATTGCTTCTGTGAGCAACATTCTGGTATATTCCTCCCTATGAGCCACTTCAGAGTTGCACCCCTATTGTGTATATCCGCCTTCTTTGCCGCGACAACTGTGGCGCAGAATAGGGAGACGTCCAAACCCAAACAACCCGTTGCCACCGTGGACGGCCAAACCATCTACGACGACGATCTGGCTTCGTCCGTTCAGGGGCAGCTTCTGCCGCTGCGCAATCAGGAATACGAAATCAACAGGAAAGCCCTGGATAACCTGATTGAACAGAAGCTGCTCGAGGCTGCCGCCAAAAAGAAAGGGCTCACCACGGAAAAGCTGCTCGCCCAGGAAGTGGATTCCAAGGTTCCCGATCCGAGCGACGCCGAGCTCGAGGGATACTACCTGGGACTGAAAGACAAAATCAGTCGCCCGTTCGCTGACATCAAAACCCAGCTGGCACCTGCTTTGAAGAATGCAAAAATTCAGCAGGCGCGCCAGGATTACTTGAAGACCCTGCGGGCTGACTCGAATGTCGCTGTCCTGCTCTCAGCTCCGAGAGTAGAAGTGGGTTACGATCCGGCCCGTGTGCGGGGAAATCCCAAGGCGCCGGTCATGATCGTTGAGTTCTCGGACTACCAGTGTCCCTACTGCCATCAGGTGGAACCCACAGTCAAAGAGGTGCTGGCCAAGTACGGGGACAAAGTGAGCCTCGCGTACCGCGACTACCCGCTCACGGCGATTCATTCCCAGGCCGAGATTGCGGCTGAGGCCTCGCGCTGCGCCCTGGAGCAGGGAAGGTTCTGGGAGTACCACGACAACCTCTACACCGCGTCGAACCTGGACAAGGACGCTCTGATCGAATACGCGCGCAAGTTGAAGCTCGATAACCAGCAGTTTGGCGCCTGCCTGACGAGCGGCAAGTACAAGGCGGAGATTGACAAGGATCTCGAGGAAGGCAGGAAGGCCGGCGTTTCCGGGACGCCGGGATTCTTCATCAATGGAATTGTGCTCTCCGGCTCCCAGCCCAAGGGCGCGTTCACGCGAGTTATTGATGAGGAGCTGGCGAGGAAAGCTAACCACGCGACTGCGAGCATACGCATCTCCCGCGCTGAACGCTAGAGCGGCTTGATTCCTCAGGAAACACCCTATGTGGGTAGTGGTTCAGATTGCCTTCTGTAGCGGCGGTCTATGACCGCCGACATTGATTCCTCAGAAATTTCGGCGCTCACAGAGCGCCGCTACAAGCAAGCTGACCCAATACCCCTCTGAGCGGGAAGTGGACAGCCCTGAGTCGGACAACCGGCAGCGACGGCGTGGCCCCACTCAACTACAACTTGTCAAAGCACGCGGCCGCCGGAACTGATCAGGCAGAGGTCGGAACGATAGATAACCGGAGCAGCTTCCATCATTGGCGGGCGCGAGCACAACCTTTACTGCGCAATAGCAGCTCGGTCGACAAGAAGTCGGCCCGGATGAGCACTGCATCCGTCGGCCTTGCGCAAAGTCTGCGCGAACACAATCGGCAAAGAAAACGGGCCGGCCAACTTCGGCCGGCCCTTGAGATCAAGCAGCCAAGGTTGTGGAGGTTGGGAGTCGCCCGCCGAGCGGGCGACTCCGGCTCACGTTAATGGACTACTGCGAGGTCGCGTCGAAACATTCGAACACTGTGAGCGACCCGCCCGACTGGCTTACCGTCTCGCCGGTGCCGTCGTCACCCGCCAGCGTCGCCGTCAATGCGTTGCTGTGCTGGATGCCGGTGCACGTGGCACCGTTTGGCAAGGTAATGGTCGTGAGTGGGCTGCTGCAGATCACTCCGTCGAACTGGCAGCTATAGTCGGAGCCACCCACCGCGAGCGTCTGATTGAACGCGCCCCCTCCGGTAGACCCTGACAGCGTCCCAGAACCGGGTGTGCCTGTTGCGACGCCGCAGGTCGTACCGACAACACTGTTATTGGTGTGACTATCGCCATGGAGCGAGGTGATGCTTCCGAATGCGTTGTCGCCTACCGCCGACAGCGTCAGCGTCTCGTCCCCTCCGCTCGAGTTGTGCACCTTCGCCTGGTATCTTACGGTCGCGCAGCCAGCGGTCGTGCCAACGAAGGTCTTGGTTAGCGTCGCCGTGCTCGGTGCATCGCCGGCCGATGCAGTGGCGGTAGCGGTTTTACTAAGGGGACTGCCTTGCTGGTCCACGGCATTGGCAGTCACGGTGTCCGTTATAGTCGAATTCTCCGGGATCTGCCCAGTGAAGGTACATGTCACTGTGTCGTTGGGATTCGCGAGCGTCGCTGGGAGTGAGCATGATATGCTCGTAGCGCAGGTGCTCCCCGCAACGTTGTTGGGAGACGCACAGAGAGATCCCGCGGCGCAAGCGGGCTGCGCTGGGCTCGTCGTTGCCGTGGCGATGTTGCCGTACTTATCGTCGCAGAGCTGGTTAACCGTTACAGCCCCTAAATTCGACTTGTTGGTCACTACGACCGTGTAGTTCACCGGACCACCGTCGGTCCCGGACTGCGTGGTCGGGTTCGCAACCTTCGACACATCAATCGCCGCGCGCTGAACGATTATGGGGACCTCTAGCACGCCGCAGTTGCACTTGGAGGGCGAGCCCGGCACCGCCGTCGACTGAAAGGGATAGGTCGGGGACGGACTTTGGCACAAAGTGGTCGAGCCAGGCACTTGCCAACTCACGCAGTTGGGGAGCCTCAACTTGGGATTGGTGAGGGAAATCGGCTCGCACAGGACGTCCTGCACCAGGACATCGATCGTCTGCGTCGTACCGGCGTTGCCGTCGCCGCAGTTGTCCGGGGTCGGGGCGAGGTTCAGATTGTCGAGCTCAGTGTAATTACTGGATCCCAGCGTTTGGGTGCTAGTACCCGCTTGGTTTCCGGTGCAAAACGAAAAGGGAGTACCTGGACCCGTACAAAACGCATTAAGCGACGGGTGGCCGGGCGGGATAATGTCTCTGAAGCAGCTCCCGGTCAACGCGCCGCCACCAGCTTTGCCACCGTCTCCCGGCTGGTTATCCTTGGCGAAGTACATACCGATGTTGCTTCGCGACGAGGTAGAGCCCACCACGAGCTGAGCCGTCGCAACAAACGAGATGCGGTCGCCAATGTTGCAAGTTGCGATTGGCGTGCCGTCCAGGTTATGCGTGCTCGTTACGGCGGCAATCCTGACGTCATTGGCCGTGCACTGAACGTTCTTCCCGTATGTTTCCACCAAACAAGTCTGTGCGAACGCGGGCGCGGCCAGCGTGAGTGTTCCAAACAAGCTAAAAGCGAAAGCCGTACACCAACACCGCAAAAGCGTTCTTCCGTTTCTGAAACTCATAGACTTCTTCTCCTCCGTCTTTCCCGACCGGGAGCCCTTGGATCGTGCCTGGGCCACCGCCGGGCCTAACGTGTCGTCAGTCTTTCCTTGCCGAATTCGAAACTTTAAGCGGGCCGCGCTTTGCAGGGCGGGTTTCAAACCCGCCCCTACGACCGTGAAAGTATGTCGCGCAAACTAGGCTAGCCCGAGACGCATGAGCCCGATGAACGTCTCATAAAACTTCGGTTAAGCTTTACTCCAAATCGCTGCCTCCAGTCGTACAGACGCCCGGCGGGGCCGTCTCTACCTGGGCGCACCGCAGCGGCGCCGCATCGCGCCCGGCTTGCCGGACGCGCGGTGCGTGATCCAATCCACTGCCTCTTGCGCAACGTCACAAGCCGCGGCAGTCAGGCGAATTCGCTTGGCCTGCGAGCAGGTGCTGGTCCGCCCGCAGGGCGATCAACGAGCTTCGCTGTTCTCTTGTCGAAGTGAATGAAATCGGCCTAGCCGGGACGTGGCGAGCTCGGGCAGACTACCTGCGCAGAGGCGCACCTCATCAACGTGCCAGCCCCAAAACCCAGCGGGAGCTGACGTTACTTGCCTTGGGCAGCGGTTAGGCGTTGCAATTAGGGGATAAAGGATGGTAGTCTTGACGGGTACAAGCGGGGACTACCAACTAGATCCCCATCGGGGGGGCCGACGCTTGTGACGCAAGCATCGGCTCCCGCAAAATTCATTCCTTTCGGTGCTCTTCCACTCTGTGAGCGTGTCGATTATCGAACGGTCTGCTGACTATTGCAATGGCCCCTACGTCCCACTCGTTCCAACGCGTAATGGCACAAGTGTGGTCTTCGTAGCACAATGGTGCCGGTGGAAATTATCACAGTCCGGCAAAAACTCGCCGCTGAACTTGCTCGGAACCTTCATGAAAAGTCTGACCTCCATCATTCTCTGTCGCGCTCCGGGCTTGCGTTTCGGGCATCGCCCTGTCAGAGATAACTACCTGCCTTCCGGCCATTTACCGGTTCTGCATCCGTCCCTTCGGTTATGGCAAGCGGAAGGCATCCACCCGGTTCGACCCAAAGGGGTCGCCGGTGGGGACGTAAACGGTACCGCCCACGACGACGGGCTGCGATCTAAAGTCGTGATTGAACGTATGCCCGTCGGGATCGACGATCGACCCCAAGAAGGCTCCCGTGTCCGAGTTAAACATGAACAGTCCGCCCTCACCCGCGAGCCCGCCCGGTTCCGCGATGTCGAAAATAACACCGTTGGCCACCGTCAGCGTGGCCAGGGATTCTTCTGGCATTCGGTTTCGCCACAAGAAGGCGCCGTTGTCGGCCCTGAAGGCCCACAGGCCGAAGGCTGCATCCTGGGAATTAACGAAGACTTTGCCGTAGGCAATCGCCGGCGTGCTGACGTTAATCCCCACGATGCCTTGCGTCCAGAGAAGGTTTCCGTCGGAGGCGCGTAACGCATACAGATGCTGGCCCCCCACATAAACGGTGCCTCCCGCAAACGAGGGCGCCGAAATATTGGCTTGCGGTTCGAGGTCGGCACGCCAGAGCTGCTGGCCGGTCGTCCGAGCTAAGGCGAACACGGAACTGCCGCCGCTCACGTAAACTCTCCCGCCGAAGACCGCCGGCGTGTTGGTCACGGGGCTGAAATCAGAGGGCGTAAAGCGCCATCGCTCGGTTCCCGTCAACTGGTCCACCGCCACGGCGCTTAGGCCGTTGGTGATATAGACAGTGTTCCTATCCACCGCCGGCGCGGAGGTAATCGATCCGCTCTCATCGCGGCACCAGATCTGGCTGCCTGTGGCCGGATCGTACGCGGCCAGGTCGCCGCCCCCGTCACCAACAAAAAGGGCCTGCGCACCCAGCGCCGGTTCCACAGTACCCACGCCTGAGCATGAGAGGCGCGACCAGGCTGGCGCGCCATCGCTGGCCTGGAACGCGAAGATCATTCCATCCGCCGCGACAAACACGAGCCCTTGGCCTACGACTGGCGCCGAAGCGGCATCCGTTCCGACCTCGCCCGCCCACTGCCAGGTCAGGCCGGAAACGTTAGCGCGAGGGAGCGAGTGTTCGAGGTAGTTGAAGCTCGAGTGGCTGGCCGAGAAACCGTACTGGGGCCAGGCGCTGCCGACGGTGGGCAAAGCAATAATCGACGGGCTTACGGTCGATTGCTGGGCCGCCACGGCTCCTGCGGACAGCAGCGCCAGCATAATGAACAGGGTAGGCTTGCAATGAATCTTCATATTCTCCTCCGCGGTCACATCTCAGCGAGAAATAGCCACTCGATCGCGCCCGCTCAACACACAAGCCGGTGGCGAGTCCGCGCTGCCTCTATCCGGGTAAAATAGCCTATCCACTTAGGCTCGTTTCGCCTACCGAGGCCATAAGACCGCCGGACACTCCCGCCGCGTCAAGGCTGGCTTCTGACGGGACTTCAGTTTTTTTCTAGAGTCGGTGGGACACCGCTGCTAATGTAGCAGGCTTCTCGGGCCTGTCAAGTACCGGGGCGGGTTATGACCAGACAGATACGATGCTCTCAGTACCCGACACGCTGAGCTCATCCGTGCGATACGCTCCCGGCAGCGTGATGCCGGGGTCGAATCGACTTTGCCGGGCTCGCCGTGGTATTCTCATGCCGCTTGGAATGGCGCTGCAGCAGGGCGCAGCAGGCAGCGGGGCGCAGCAAGCAGCTCCCCTATAAGATGGTCCCGCAATGATTTCCGTGGTCATTCCTACCTACAACGAAGCGGCTGTCATCGCGGAGACGCTGCGGCGCGCCTGCCGCGCCTTAGAGGCTGCGAGCGAGCCGTTCGAGCTGATCGTGGTTGACGACTCGAGCACAGACGGAACCGCCGAGTTTGCGGAGTCGCTGGCGCCGCAGTTCCCCGTGCGCGTGCTCCGACGCCCCGGACGCCTGGGACTCGCGACGGCAGTCGTAGACGGCTGGAAGCTCGCGCGCGGCGATCTGTTGGCCGCGATGGACGCTGACCTCCAGCACCCTCCCGAAGTGCTCGGCGAGCTGGTCCGCGCCCTGCGCGCGCCCGGCGCAGACGTGGCTGTCGCCAGCCGGTACATGTCGGGGGGCGGCACTTCGGACTGGTCCCTGGTCCGGCGTTTCGCCTCCAAGTCGGCTACCCACCTGGCCGCTTCCGTGCTCCCCTGGACGCTCGGGAACGTCAGCGACCCCATGTCCGGGATGTTCGCCGTCCGCGCTGCCACCCTCGACGGCGTTCGCCTCGACCCGACCGGTTACAAAATTCTACTGGAGGTTCTGGCCAAGGCGCGCTACCGGGCGCTGGTGGAGGTCCCGTACGTGTTTGATCGGCGGGGGGCGGGGAGCTCGAAGCTCGGCGGGCGGCAGTCGTTCGAGTACCTCGTTCACCTGGCGCGACTCGCCGGCGCGACAGGGCAACTAGCAGCCTGGGTACGTTACCTCGCGGTCGGGCTCAGCGGGGCCACGATCGATCTGGTCACGCTGTATCTTGCCGCCGGGCGACTGGGCTGGCCCCTGCTCGCGGCGGCGCCGGCGGCGATCGAGCTCGCGCTGGTCAGCAATTTTTTTCTCAATGAGAGCTTGACCTTTCGTTCTTGCCACGCGGGCGAACATGAAATCGGGAGTCGGGAGTCGGAAGTCGGGAGTCGGGGACTCCTCTCTCGCTTTCTTCACTACGAGAAGGCCTGTGTTTTGGGCGCGCTCCTGAACGCCCTGGTTACGGTCGCTCTCACGAAGAGCGGAATCCGACTTCTTACTGCGGCTGCGGCCGGCGTCGTGGCGGGCGGCGCGTGGAACTTTCTTTTCAACATCCCCAACATCTGGCGGGTGTGGGGAGCGCCAACTCCAGTGTCGCGATCGATAAGTAAGTGTTCTGCTTCGTAATCAACGTGATGTATCTTTCTGTTTGAGCCGAGCCCCTCACCCCCTGCCCCTCTCCCGCAAGGGGAGAGGGGAGAGTTAAAGGATCTCGAACTGAACTTAATGGCTTGTAACGCGGCAAAGGGACTATCGCAAACATCAGGGATGTGCATGGCGAGCGCTCCTGTCGGCCTCACCAAAAGCACACGCGCTGGTTTCTACGCTCCCCTCTCCCCTTGCGGGAGAGGGGCTGGGGGTGAGGGGCCGGCCGCCATCGCGCTTCTCTTCGTGCTGACCTTTGCGGCTTTGACTCGGTCGGCGAACCCTAGAGTTTGGGCGCCGCAAGCACCGCCCCTACGTGGGCCTGCGGACCCGAAGGTTGAGGCCGACCTCAGGAAGGTTGACGAAGGCGTGGCGCAAGGTCCCTTCCGCGCCTCCTGGGATGCCCTTGAGCATTACAAGGTTCCCGAATGGTATGTGGACGCGAAATTCGGCATTTTCATACATTGGGGCGTCTATTCAGTTCCGGGTTTTGACAGCGAGTGGTATCCGCGCAACATGTACATTTTGGGCAGTCCGGCGTTCAAACATCACGTTGCGACCTATGGCCCTCAGTCGAAGTTCGGCTATAAGGACTTCATCCCGATGTTCCGGGCTGAGAAGTTCGATCCCAACGCGTGGGCCGAGCTGTTCCGGAAGGCCGGAGCGAAATACGTGGTCCCCGTGGCGGAGCATCACGACGGTTTCCCGATGTACGACTGCGACCTGACCGAGTGGAGCGCCGCCAGGGTGGGACCAAAGCGCGACGTGGTGGACGAGCTGGCCGCGGCCGTCCGAAGGCAAGGATTGCACTTCGGCGCGTCGTCGCACCGCGCCGAGCACTGGTGGTTCTACAATGGCGGCATGGCGTTCGATTCCGATGTCAGAGACCCGCGCTATGCCAGGCTCTACGGCCCTGCGAAGCCCGATAAGACGCAGCCCGATCAGGATTATCTCGATGACTGGCTGGCGCGCACGTCGGAGATCGTCGAGAAGTATCATCCCGAAATCGTCTGGTTCGACTGGTGGATCGAGCAGCCCGTCTTCCAGCCTTATCTCCAGAAGTTTGCGGCCTATTACTACAACCGCGGCGCGGAATGGGAGCGCGGAGTCGCCATCAATTACAAGCACCAGTCCTTCCCCGAGCGCGCCGCGGTGCTCGATATCGAGCGCGGGAAGCTGGACACTATCCGGCCACTCTACTGGCAGACCGATACTTCAGTCAGCGCCAAGTCCTGGGGATACATCCGGAATGATGAGTTCCGCGCGCCGGAGTCGCTCCTAGCCGAGCTGGTGGATATCGTCAGCAAGAACGGCTGCCTGCTGCTCAACGTGGGACCGAGGCCAGATGGCACGATCCCCGAAGAAGTGCAGAAAATCCTGCTCGCGATGGGCGGGTGGCTGGCCGCCAATGGAGAAGCCATCTACGGCGCCAGGCCCTGGAAAATCTACGGCGAAGGCCCGACCAAGGTCGTCGGCGGTTCGTTCAAGGATACGACTGGCGCGCCTTTCACCGGGGAGGACATCCGGTTCACGGCCAAGGACGACGCGCTTTACGCCATAGCACTCGCCTGGCCCTCGAGTGGCAGGCTCACCGTCAAGTCGCTGGCCACAGGATCGCCGCTCGCGAAGAGGGAAATCAAGGCCGTGCAACTGCTCGGCTCACACGGCAACCTGAAGTGGAGCCGCAGCTCGGGCGGCCTGACCGTCGAGCTGCCAGACAAGAGACCCGGCAACTTTCCCATCGCTATCAGGATTTCCCCAATAGACCGCGCGCCGTGACCAATTCTCCTTCCCCTCGGGCCACACCACGGCGGCCCTCGCGGTCACGATGCCCGCCGGTTCTCCACTTCTATCCCCCCTAACGACGCCTTGCTCTGCGCCGTGAGCGTCAGGTATCTCCAGCATCGTTCTGCGCCTGTAGCTCTTGGCTGATTGGCTGCCGATTGGGCTGCGCGACCC
>QHZK01000039.1 GCA_003224635.1 Acidobacteriota bacterium
GACGGGCGTCTCGACCGGCCGCTTGCACGGCTCGCAGATGAGCCGCACCAGGCGCTGTGCCAGGATGCAATTGAGCGCCGAAACGAAGTTATACGGCTCGACTCCCATGTTGAGGAACCGGCCCAGCACGTCCACCACGTTGTTGGCGTGCACGGTCGTGAACACCAGATGGCCGGTCAATGCCGATTGGATGGCGATTTGCGCCGTTTCGTTGTCGCGGATTTCGCCCACCATGATCTTGTCCGGGTCGTGGCGCAGGATGGAGCGCAGCCCGCGCGCGAACGTCAATCCTTTTTTTTCGTTGACCGGGATTTGCGTGATCCCGCGGATCTGGTACTCGACCGGGTCCTCAATGGTGATGATCTTGTCTTCTTCGCTCTTGATTTCGGAGAGCGCCGCGTAGAGCGTGGTGGTCTTCCCGCTGCCGGTGGGCCCGGTGACGAGCACCATCCCGTAAGGCTCGCGGATGAAACGCCGGAGGCGCTTGAGCTCGCGCTCGGAGTGTCCGAGAACATCCAGGCGAAGGGAGCGGAACTTTTCGCTGAGCGACTCCTTGTCGAGGATTCGCAGCACCGCGTCCTCGCCGTTAATCGAGGGCATGATGGAGACGCGGAAGTCGATGGGCCGGCCGCGATACCGTACCCGGAAGCGTCCGTCCTGGGGAACGCGGCGCTCGGCGATGTCGAGTTCCGCCATCACCTTGATGCGGGTAATGAGCGTCGACTGGTGCTCGCTCGCCAGGGGCGCCAGCGCGGGCTGCAGCACCCCGTCAACGCGGTACTTGACGGCTACGGAGTCATCACGGCTTTCGATGTGGATGTCGCTCGCTCGCCGCTCGAGCGCGGCGAAGATGATCGAGTCCACCAGCCGGATCATAGGGCTCACTTCCCGGTCCTGCACCATCTCCTCGAGGGAAAGCCCCGGCTCTCCGTTTTCCTCATCGTGGATGACCTCCACCCGGAAGTCCTCCGTCGCCTTGTCGAGGACTCGCTGCGAGGGGTCGGTCTTCTTGAGAAAGTCCCGCACCTGGCTCGGAGCGGCCACTTTGACCACGAGGCGCCGGTCGAGCTTCGCCTCGAGCTCGTCCAGCCGGGCCAGGTCCGTGGGATCGGCCACGGCGATCACCAGAAGAGAGTGGTCGGGCGCCTCCAGGGGAAGAAATTCGTAGTGCACCATGTACTCGAGCGGTATCGAGCGCAAGAGCTCCAGGTCGGGGCGGAAATCGCGTAAATCGATGAACTCAAACTGGTAGCGTTGCGCGAGTTCCTTCGCCTGTTCGAGCTCAGCGTCGAGGGTCAATGTTTCTGCCATATTACTGGTCCTTCGTCATCCGTCCTTTGTCTCTTGCGGAAGCCATCAGCTTTCAGCCGTCAGCTATCAGCAACCATCCGAACGTACTTCAATGCACCTGAGCCGCCAGAGAGAACAGCGGCAGATAGAAAGCGACCAAAATAAACGCCACAAAAACGGCGATGATAGCCAGCATGATCGGATCGACCAAGGCCACCAAGGTCGACAAATCGACGTTCACGTCCTCTTCAAAGAACTCTGCCAGGTTCTCGAGCATGTTGGGAAGGGCGCCGGTGCTCTCTCCCACCTGCACCATATCCAGCGCGATACCCGGGAAGAACCCGCTCCGTCGCAAGCCTGAGCTGAGCGAGTGTCCGGCCGTGACCTCTTTTTGCGCTTCGCGGATCGACTGGGAGAGCAGCGGGCTGGTGACGGAGTCCCTTGTGGTCTCGAGCGCCGGGATGATCGGCAGGCCGCCCTGCAGCAGCGTCGAGAGCGTGCGCGCGAACTCCGCCACCGAAAACTTGAGCAGCAACCTCCCGGCCACGGGTGAGCGAAATTTCAGCCGCTCCCACCACATTTGCGTAGCGGGCGACCGGAACGCCGAGCGAACGCCGAAGACGACCAGTCCGATTCCGACCAGGATGGGCGCCAGCAGGCGATTGACGCCCGTGGAAAAAGAAATCACAAACTGGGTGAGCGGAGGCAACGTTACCCCGAGGTCAGAGTACAGCAGGGCGAATTTCGGGACAATGAAGGTGACCACGAAGGTGATCAATCCGAAGAGGAATACGGTCAGGAACGTCGGATAGATAAGCGCCGACAGGAATTTCTTGCGGAAGCTGCGCGTGGTTTTCTGGTAGGACACGTACTGGGCCAGGACCTTGTCGAGGTATCCGCTGCGCTCGCCGGCTCGCAGGGTGGCCGAATAGATTTTGGGAAACCGCCCCACCGCCTCGAACGCCTCGGAGAGCAGCTTTCCGGCGCGGACTTCGGCGCCCACGGCTTCGAGTCCCGCCTTCAACTGGTCGCTGCGGGTCTGTTGGATCAGGAGCTCGAGAGACTTCTGGAGCGGCAAGCCGGATTTTGAGAGCGTCAGGAACTGCTGGTTGAAAACCAGGAAATCATCAGGCGAGATTTTTCGACGCCGCCAGGCGACCGCCTGACTTTTCAGCCCGCCTCGCGCCTCGACCGAGAAGACGTAATAGCCCTCGGCCAGCAGGCGCTGGCGGAGTTCGCCCTCTGACGTGGCCTGCTCCGTTTGAGTCGTCACGTGACCCGCAGCCGTACCGAGTTTGCAGACAAAGTCCATAGCGTAAAAACGTCCGTGGCCAGTGGTCCGTTGTCCGTTGCGCCGAAACTCCCAGCCGTGACAACGGACAACGGACAACTGACAACGGACCGCCGGCACCACTGAGGAATCACCAACTGCTGTACGGCGTTCCGTCGAGCGAAGTCTCTTCCGAGCCGCTGTGGACATCGACGAGACCCGGCCCCGTCTGCTCGGAGATAGGGACATCTTCCGTATCCGTCTTCCAGGTATCGTTGCGGCCCGTGAAAGGGTCCGCCGGGATGCCGCCGCGCAGGTAGCCGGCCTCTACCAGGTCGTCCAGCGTCTGTGGGGGTTTCTGCTTGTCGATGGTGTACTGGTCGATGAGCTTGCGGAGCGTGTAGAGGTCATCGCGGAGGACCGCCTCGCGCGCCCTCACGATGGCGACGTGGTAGGTGGGCGCAGCCATGGCGGCTAGTATCAGAATCAGCGTGATGACGATCATGAGCTCGAGCAGGGTGAAGCCTGCGGGGACCGTCCGTGGTCCGTGGTCCGTGGTCCGTGGTCGGAAGTCTTGGTTCAGAGTTAGACCGACTCTCATGAGAACGACCTAGCAGGTAAGGGCTCCGCCCTTGATCTCCGCATTTTCTGAGACTCGCTCGAAAAATATCACCGGCGCTAGCGCTTTGGAGTGCGGCGGCTTGCCGCCGCTTTCGCGCACGCCCCGAGCTGGCTCGGGCGGAAGCAAGCTTCCGGGCCGAGCAGAGCGGGAGCAAGCTCCCGCACTCCATGGCGCCTGCGGCGCAACAGCCTACCAATCACTGTAATCTGTTCCATCCAGAGCCTTCCCCGTACCCAGAGTGTAGACGTCGAAAACGTTTTCGCCGCCCCAGCTTTTGGAATCGGGATCGTCCTGCATGGAGCGCATCCCCCACTCGGCCTTGCCGGTCATCGGGTCCACGGGGATCCTACGCAGGAACTTGTATTTCGCGTTGCTGGGCCCTTTGAGCGTCACTCCGTTCACCAGCGTGTCCAGGTCCGGCGGGTACCCGTAACTCTCGAACTTCATAGGAATCATCCCACGATCGGCAAAATCCTTGTAGCGATCGATCGCCTGACGCAGATCGCGCAGGTCGCGCCGCAACTCCTCCTCGCGCGTGCGCTGGACCTGCATGCGGGCCATGGGCATCGCGACCGAGGTAATCAACAGGAGGATCGTCATGGCCGCGATCAATTCGATCAGCGTGAATCCAGCGCCGGGTTCCAGGTTCCAGGTTCGAGGTTCCGGGTTCCGGGTTTCCGGCTTTGCCGACACCCGACACCTGCCACCTGTCACGAATTGACTCCGGATCCTCATTGGGGGTTGCCCGGTTCCTGCGGGATGGGCGGCTGGGGTATGATGTTGGGAAAGGTTGGCCCCGTCTGGGAGGGGGCGCCTACCGCGACCTCGCTTCCTCGCGGTGCGTCGGGCAAGCGGACCACGCGCGGCGTCAGCATCACGAGGATTTCCTGCTCCGTAACGTCACGGTGCTCGGTCGAGAAAAGGTATCTCAGGAGTGGGAGCTGGCCGAGCCCTGGGAGTCCCGACACCGAATTGCTCGTTTGGCTTTGGATCAAACCGCCCAGAAGGTTCACCTCTCCTTCTTTCAATCGGATGTCGTGCTCAATGTTCCTCTGGGTGAATTCCGGTTGGCTGATGCCGCCAATCAAAACTGACTGTCCCACCGCGGTAATCTCAATCTTCGCGTGGAGGTTTACCTCCCCGGTCGCCAGCACGTGAGGCGTTATCTCGAGTTTAACGCCCACGTCCTGGTATTGAAACTGTGTGCTGGCCAACAAGCCGAAGCCGCCCCCCGTTCCGCCCGTGGTTGCGCCCCCAAAGGAGGGCAGGAAGCTGCCCGTGGCGATCGGAACCTTTTGCCCGATATTCAGGGTCGCCTTCTCACCGTCGGTCGTTCGGATGGAAGGGTTCTGCAGGATGTGGGTGCGAGCATCGCTCATGAGAGCATTGACGATTGCGCCCGGCAGAGCAACGCTGAAATCGGCGCTGGCGATGTGTCCGAGCCGGTTCAAGGGCAAGCCGCTCGCGGGAGTCGTAGTCGTGTTTCCGCTCGAGTCGGTGGTGGTCGTAGCCCCAGGCGGAGTAAACGCGATACCGACTTGCGTGCCGGTACTGCTGCTCAGCGCAGCGGGCGTCAGGCCCAAGTCCCGGATCCGCTCCCGGTCGGCTTCCAGGATGGCCACCTCCACCAGCACCTCGGCTTTGCCGTGATCGAGGTCGTGAATCAGTTTTTCCGCCGCAGCCACCCTGGCCGGCGTATCGCTGATGATGATGGCATTCGCTTGGGGATTATCCACGATGTGCGTCTGCGGCCCCAGCATGGTTTTGAGCACGGTCGTGATCTGGGTGCGGTCGGCCTGCGCGAAAGGATTCGACAGATAGACGGTCCTCAGGACCTGCTCGTCGTAGTCGCGGTGGTTGACCTGATTGTCAGGAATCACCAGAATCGTGTTCGGCGTAACGGCCTTCCAAAAAGTCTTGGTCTCGTCGGCCAGGATGTGGAGGGCATCTTCCAGTTTTACGTCGGCCAGGTCCAGAGAAATCGTCTGTCCGGGAGCAAAAGTCTTTTCAAACGCCACGTTAATTTCGCCCAGCTTTCCCAGCGTCTCGAAAACCTTTTTGGCGTCACCGGAGATGTGGATGTGAGCGATTGGCTCCGGGGGCAGGGCCTTCAACTTGACAGGCGCGGGGCCAGCCGGCTCCTCAACGGGTTTCAATGCCTGCTTAAGTTCCTGCTCCCGCGTGCGCTTGGCCGCGGCTTGCTCCGCCGCGATCCGGGCAAGCTCCTGCGCGGCTGCCATGTTAGTTGGGTCGATGCCTACGGCCTTCTGAAATTCCCCGGCGGCCTCGTCCGGCCGGCCAGACGCGAGAAGGCGTCGTCCTTGCCTCAGGTGAAAATCCGCAGCCAGCGTGCGCGCGGTCTTTTCGTGGATCAGGAAGAGGGAATTGTCGGGCTGGGACTGCACGGCCTTTTCAAAATAGACCAGCGCCGTATCGTAGTCCTTGCGCAGCTCGGCCCGGCGTCCCTCGCGGAAAAATACGTTGCCTCCTCCGCAAGCGAGGCACAGCAGAAGGAGCACTCCCCCGGCTGACAAACGAACCTTCATCCTGTTCTCCAGCCGGTCAGGTGACACGCCGAGATGTTGATCGGCAGTTGTAGGCATTTCCCTTATGCCGCCCGCTATCGACCGACAGTCATCGAACCGCCTGCCAATCCTTCTTGGCATTATCGCCGATTCGCTCCGGCGTTGGCAAGTCATACAATTCCCTTCCTGGTAGAGAGCCTGTTTGCTTCGACGGCGCTCCTGGACTCCGCTCGAGTGTCGCAGACAGCCGCCGCAGGTCAGATAAGCCACTACCCCGACGCGTCCTGCGGTTGTAGCGCTGGGCCTCAGCCCGGCAAGCGCCGCCCTGAAGACGCCACCACCTAGACCCTAACCTTTGGACGAAGAGAGCCGGGGGTTTGGTAGCAGGCGAGAGAAGTGGTCTGCTATCAGCTATCAGCGGTCAGCTTCCGGGCTGCAGGCCGACAGCGACCAGCTACTCTCACCGCGGCGTCCAGATAGGATGGGCGGTAAAGAGACCGTGGACGAAGCCAATCTGATAGACCAGGAACAATCCGAACCCCAGGCTGAGCAGGCCGGTGGCCACTCCCAGGTAATGACTGACCCACGCCAACCGGCTCTCGGTGTACGCAAACGGCATGGCGATGGCCATGGTAATCAGCATCATCCCGGCGATGGTGCCAACTCCGAAAACCAGCAGATAGGCGACGGCCCAGAGCGGGCTGCGGATCGTCGTCAGGACCAGCAAGGCAACCGCCGCCGACCCGGCCAGACCGTGTACAACGCCCACGATTACCGGGCGCAGCAACTGGTACAGTCCCAGGCGCCCGAAGGTCCGGTCAAGCCAACCCTGCGGCGTGTCCTCTTCGCCATGACCGTGGGCCTCAGGGTTGTGTCCGTGGGGATGCGTGTGGATGTAGTCTCCGTGAACGTGCGGGTGGGAGTGCAGCAGGATCTGCTGCCCTTGGCCTGGCGTAAACGTCTCCGTGATCCAGCGCGTGAAGCCGGAAAGGTTTAGAGCGCCGAGGCCGACCAGCATCAAGCCCACGGACAGTTCCATCGCCAAGCCGAGCCGCGGAGGAATGACCAGGCTGAACAGGACAATCGCCGCCCCCACCAGAACAATCGTAATCGTGTGGCCGATGCCCCAGAGCATGCCGATGAGCGACGCCTGGCGGATCGACCGTTGTCCGCTGACAATGGTACTCACGGCAATAACGTGGTCGGGGTCAGTGGCGTGCCGCATCCCCAGGAAGAAGCCAACCGCAATGACAGCGAGGAAGGTGACCATGCTCGAGAGAAGTCAGAAGCCAGAAGTCAGAATGAAACTAGTCGATTGCGCAGTCCGAGAGCAGGCAGCAATGCCGCCGGGTGCAGACAGCAACCGGCGGCAGGCTGAATTTCCGCTGAATTTGCAAGGTGTGATCTACTTTTCTCCGGCGGGTGCGATGCTATCGACCTTGATCGACTTGTCGTCGGTCAGGGTGCCGCTTACTTTCACTTCCATGCCCACGTTGTCTTCCGTGACCGCGTCCTGATTGGCGATGGGCAGAACGTCCTTGGTCGACGAGTTGACGAAGACATACTTCCCGCCGCCCTTGACGCACTTGAGCGCACAGGCCTTGTGTCCAGCGCTGGCGCCTTTCGCGCCACAGCCGCTGTCGCTGATCCATCCAGTCCATGAGTCGGCCTTCACAGGGATGCTGAAGGCCAGAAACAAGACTACCGCAATTGCGAGAGTCGAGAACATCTTCTTCATGTTATTCCCCTCCCTTTTGGGTGCGGAGATTCTCATATTGGGCGCGGAGATTCTCATACTTTCCCCGGGCTTTGTCAACAGCGATCACGAAATTCCGAAATTCACCAACCCGTACGCGGTAACGCGCAGGGGCCACGACTCCGCCGCGCTGAGTTCTTTTCAGATCCGCGGCTTCCCCATACGCATCGAGCCGCGTCTTGCGTGACGAACCGCAGACCTGCAAAAGCCACGTCTGCGCTACGGCTTTCGCCTTGGTGCGGACCGACGACTGAAAACTGACTGCTGTTGTAGGTCAGAAGCGGCGGCGATGAGGGAGACGCTGAGTTGCAGGAACAACCCTCTATAAGAGAGAAACCCCCGGGCCAGCGCCCAGGGGCTCATTATCCTTGCCCTAAAGCTCGCTTGATGACGCCCCCGAACAAGAAATCCGGGGTTCGGGTCTCCCTTCCCGCGGGGTCATTCCAGCTAATTCGATGCAAAGGCGGTGAAAGAAGTGAACGCCTACTTCATTTCGTCGGTCTTTGCCTCTTTCTTTTCTTTCTTCGACTTCTTTGCTTTCTTAGCCTTCTTCTCCTTCTTCTCTGCCTTCGGAGCAGCGGTGTCCTGCCCGGCAGCGGGCGCGTCCTGAGCGAAGACCGGCATCGCCAGCGAGAACGCCAGCGCGAAGGTGAACAGCAATGTCAGAACTTTTTTCATAAGCGTATACGCCTCCTCTTTGAGTTAACGTCCGTCGGCTCACTTGCACGGCGGATGCCAAAGATTCCCGAAACCCCCTCCGCCTCAAGTCATCCCATTGAAAAGGAATGACTTTAGTCAGCTTGGCGCCAGAAGCATGTCTCCGGACGACCACACTGTTGCGCTTTGGTATTACACGAATTGGTGTATGAAGGCATACCAAATGGAGCAAGTCAGTACGTCAACCGGAAGCGAGAAAATTACAACCTGCCGAGACGGGGTCAGAGGTCCGGCTTTACAGCCGCCCACGTGTCACCGCGCGGGGATTATCCTACGGCGGAAACGGCGAGGCGCACGCCTCCCTGCCACCAGTTAACTCGCTCATCGGGAGATTTCCTCGAGGGCCACGGCGTTGGTTCTCGGGCCGAAAATGCCCACGACCAGCGCGACGCCGACCATCGCGGCCGCCATAAACATGAAAACAGCCAGCACTCCCTCGCTGAGAAGCTCCCCGATGATCAGGGTCGAGAAGACCGCGCTCAGGCGACTCCAGCTATAGGTGAAACCCACTCCGGTGGCGCGGGCGCGAGTGGGAAAGAGTTCCGCCTGATAAGCGTGCAGCACAGCCGAAAACCAGTAGGTGAAAACCGTCAACACGCCTCCGATCGCGACGATGGCTGTGGCGCTCGAGGCAAACGGGAACGCCAGACCTGTCGCGGCCATGAGCAGGGACAGAATCACGATGGCGCGCTTTCGCTCCAGACGCTCCGTGGTCAGCACGCCGATCAGCGGGCCTACCGGGCTCACCAGCGCCATCAGAAACCCGTACGCGAGCGATTGCCCCAGGCTCTTGCCCGATTTGAGGAGAAAGGTCGGAGCCCAATTCGCGAAGCCGTAAATGCCAATGGTCTGCAAAAGATGAAAGACCACGAGCATCGCCGTCCGGCCGCGGTAGACGGGCTGCCACAGCTCGAGAAACGGCATCCGCTCCGCAACGCGAACGGCCAGCGGCTCCGGCTCGGGCAGCGGCCTCCGAGTTTCCCGCGCGACCTGGTCTTCGATGGCGCTCATGATCCGCTCCGCCTCGACGCGCCGGCCCCTCGATTCCGCCCAGCGCGGCGACTCAGGAAGCGTGCGCCGTAAGTACCAGACGAAGAGCGCTCCGGCCGCGCCGATGATCATCACCCAGCGCCAACCCTCGAGGACCCGGTGGGTCGGGACCAGAACCTTCGAGAGAAACGCCGCCAGCGGAATCGCGGTGAACCCCACCAGTTGCGTGATGGCGATATACCGGCCGCGCGCGCGGCTGGGGACCATCTCCGAGACGTAGCTGTCAATGACCACCAGCTCCGCTCCGATGCCGATGCCGGCCAGGGCGCGGCAAACAATCAGAGTCCGCGCATCCGGCGCCAGAGCCCCGGCCAGCGTAAAGACAGAGTAAACGAGCAGCATCACCACAAAAGACGGCCGCCGTCCAAAGTAGTCGCTCCCCATTCCGAAGACCACCGTGCCCACGAACATGCCCAGAAAGCCGGCGGCGATCAGGTGGCTGAATTGTTCGAGTGTGAGGAAATGAGAGTCCTGGAGGGCCGCGCCCAGATAAGCCATCATGAAGATATCAAAGATATCGAACCAGCTCCCCAGTGAGACGAGGCCAATGAACCGGCGGTGGAAACCGCAAAGGGGCAGGCGTTCCAGGCGGGCTGCCATGGTATTGCCTTCGGGGTCCGGACTTCGGGGCGAGTGCGATTTTGGAGTTCCGATTTTGGATTTTGGATTCACGAAGCCGACTCTTTGTAGCAGCGCCCGGCGCCTGTCCTGCCCGAGCCGGGGAGCGCCAAAAAATGCGGCGGTCACAAACCGTCGCTGCAAAGCGTAAGGTTGGGACGCGCCAGTGACGACCTCCCTTCTTAAGGCCGCCCGCTTCTGACTGTCAACCGGTTACGGCGGCGCGACCCCGCAGTTGCGCCGCTACCACCTGTGTCGCTCTGTACAACTGCGTGTAGCCTAGAGGATTTCACCTTCCAGCGCAGTTGACAGGGATCGCGTCGGCACACTAAAATTGCCGATGTTTGCCGCTCCTTCCGGAGTCCGCACTCGGGGGATACGCTCATTACGGGGGCCGAAGTACGCGCGTGTGCCCCGGGCAGCCAGCGCCCGAACCCAACTTGGGGACGTAGATTGAGGACGCCCAGCCCCGCTGTCGCATCAAAACTTTGTATGCCTATTCCAACCGGGCCGCGAGCGTCTTCAGCCTTGCGGACTGCCGTCACCCTGATGGCGTTCGTTCTGCCTGCGACCGCCGGACCCACACCGGCTCCTGACTTCCCTCTGCCTCAGACTCAGGACCTGAACGGTGAGACGGTGGGTGAAAAGGGCGAGCGTATCTCAGGTGCGGTTTGCACGCTCACCGCGACTCGCCACGGGGACTTGCCTGAGGAAGGCCTCTCGGTGACAACGGGCGAGAACGGGCAGTTCCACTTTCCGGGACTTGCGCCCGGGAGGTACAACCTGTACTGCGCGGCGGTGGGTCATGTGCCCGTAGCCAACAGATCCATTGAGGTGGCAGAGGGCAGGACGCCGTTCATCCAGGTCGCCCTGCCGGTTGAGGGCGTTGTGCGGGAGAACGTCGAAGTCCGCGGCCAGGTCGAGGCGACCTCCCAACAAGCACCGGCTCCGCCCGCGACGGTAAGCGCTCGACAACTGCAGACCCTCCCCCTGGTGCAACAGAAATTCAAGGCCGCGTTACCCCTGGTACCCGGCGTGCTGCGGACTCCGGACGGAAAGATCAACATCAAGGGCATCGGGGAGAGTCAGGGCGTGCTGCTCGTGGATTCTGCTGAGACAGTTGACCCCGTCACGGGCGCCTTTGCCATCGACGTTCCGATCGACGCCGTCGAATCGGTGAGCGTCTATAAGACGGCGTACCGGGCGGAATTTGGCCGCTTCTCGGGCGGCCTCACCAGCGTTGAAACCAAGCCCCCGTCCGGCCAGTTCCACTTCGAGGTCAACGACCTTCTTCCGACTCCGCGCGTCAAGAGCGGTCACATTGTGGGCATCGCTGACGACAGTCCTCGGTTGAGTGTCACCGGGCCGGTCCTGCTAAACCGGCTCAACTTTTCTGAGTCAATAATCTACGAAGTGAGCAAGCAACCGGTGCGGGGCTTGGCCTGGCCGCATAACGAAACCAAGACTGAAGGGGTCAACTCTTTTACCAGCTTCCAGTACACTTTCTCTCCGCAGCACTTGCTCGCGGTCAACGTGAAGGCCTTTCCGCTCAAGCGGGAATTTGCCGACATCAATTCCCTGGTCCCGCAATCCGCGTCCTCCAATTACGGGCAACGAGGCTATTCTGTCGGCGCCACCGACCGCTACCTGTTCCGCTCGGGCGGCGCTCTCACGACTCTGATCCAGCACACGAAGTTCGACAGCTATGCCTACGGCCAAGGGCCCCTGGATATGCTGGTCACGCCCAACGGCTGGGACGGAGATTTCTTCAACCGGTACCATCGAACCAGCAGCCAGCAGGAACTGCTCGAGACCTACCAGCTCCAGGACCTGGAGTGGCGGGGCAGGCACGAGGTGAAGTTCGGGGCCGACTTTGTCCGCCGGGCCTACACCGGAACAAGCCAGTCTCACCCTGTGCTGTTGCAGAGGCCGGATGGCACGGTGGCGGAGCGAATCGACTTCGCGGGACTGGGCATTCTTTCCATAGAAGATAGCGAAGGCGCCGCCTTCGCCCAGGACCACTGGGTGTTTAACGATCGTCTGGCTCTGGACATAGGCTTGCGCTTCTCCGGCCAGACCGTTGGAGAGCCCGCGGCCATCGCTCCACGCGCCGGTGTGGCGTACACACCAGGCGGCAATGGCAAGACGATCTTCCGCGGCGGCGTGGGCGTCTTCTACGACCGGGTGCCGCTGCTGGCCGGGGATTTTACGGAGAACCCCACGCGTGTAGCGAGCTTGTTCGATCCACAGGGAGGGCTGATCGGATCGCCGCTCGTTTTCCGCAACGCGTACATCAAGGTGGACGAGAAGGGTCATCGCATTGTCCCTTCCGGGAGCCGGCTCGACAGCACGCCTTACAACATAACCTGGAACCTGGAAGCCGACCGCGAGATCCTCCCGCGTGTCGTAGTGCGCCTGAATTACCTCTCCAGCCGCACCTACAATGTGTTCATTGTGGACCCGCAGGTGCTGCCCGGAAGCGAACCCGTGCTGCTGCTCAGCAACACCGGAGGCTCGCGCTACCACGAGCTCGAATCCACCGTGCGCGTCAGGGCGAGCGAAAACGCGGACGTGAACTTTTCTTACGTCCACAGCCTGGGGCGCGGCGACTTGAACACGCTGGGACAGGTGTTCGTGCCGTTCGAACAGCCGGTCATCCGCCCCAACACGTTTGCGGACCTGCCGTCAAACGTTCCCAACCGTGTGGTCACCTGGGGGCGATTCAAGATCCCCTGGCAAATCACCGCCAGCCCGATCTTCGACGTCCACACGGGGTTCCCCTATTCGGCCGTGGACGTGCTGCAGAACTACGTAGGCCGTGCGAACAGCCTGCGTTTCCCTTACTTCCTTTCCCTTGACCTGAAATTGACGAAGGACTTTCGCCTGCCCTTCTTTCCCTGGCTCAGGAACCACAAGTTTCGCGGCGCGATTGGCGTCTACAATCTCACTAACCACGCGAATCCCCGAGACGTGTTCTCGAATATCGCCTCGCCCTTCTTCGGCAACTTTGCGGGATTCCAGCATCGGTCTTACGAAACCTGGTTCGACGTCGTATACTGAGTCGTCGCTCAAGCCGGTGGGTGAGGGTCTGCTTCACAGTGGGTTAAGATCCGGCCCTTCTGCTGCGGCCTGAATTTTTCTGCAATCCGCTGAGCCATTCATAAGATCGTCGGAGGCGGGGCGGGCCGTTCCTTCACAAACGATGCGCGACAGAATTTATCTTGCGGGCTTTCTCCTGGGCTCGGGGCTGCTGCTTTACGCGAGCCGCAGCCTGCTCACGAAATCCGCCCTCGTCACCTGGGGCCTGACTTTTGCGGGCACGACAGCGGCGGCGACTCTGGGCCTGGCGCTCTACCGGGTCCATCTCGAGTTGCGAGCCAGCCAGCACGAGCTGGCGCGCAAAGAGGCCGAGCTAAACTTCGCGCTCGAGGTGCAGCAGGCGCTCTTCCCGAGGCAGTTCCCGGTGGACGGGGGCCTTGAATTTGCCGCTGTGTGCGTGCCCGCCAGAGGAATCAGCGGTGACTACTATGACGTCTTGCCCCTGACCGACGGTCGCCTGGTCTTCACCGTTGCCGACATCAGCGGCAAGGGAATCTCGGCGGCGATTCTCATGTCCAACCTGCAGGCCGTGCTGCACACGCTGGCCGAGGCTGGTCATTCGGCGGGCGAGGTGTGCTCCCATCTCAATCGCCATCTCTACCGGGTCACCGGCGACAACTCCTGGTTTGCCACGTGCTTCTACGCGGAGTGGAACCGCGCGGAGCGGACTCTCTATTACGTCAACGCCGGACATCCCTGGCCGATTGTGCGGGGCTCCCTTCGCGGCCGGCCCCTCGACCAGGGAGGTCCGCCACTCGGGGCATTTCTGACTTCCCAGTTTGACGTGGGCAAGGTGCTGGTTCAACCTGGGGACCTCATCGTCCTGTATTCCGACGGCATCACCGAGGCGGCGACTCCCGAGGGCGAGGAGTTCGGCGCATCGCGGCTGGAGGCCCTCATCGAGGCCCGCTCGACCAGACCCCTGGTCGAAATTCAGCAGCAGGTGCTCAAGGCCGTGCGCGACTGGGCGGGGCAGGAGCTGGCCGATGATCTGACGCTCCTGCTGGTCAGGGCCACGGGGCCCCTTCAGGAGGGAACATGAAGATCGGCGAGCACGGCCTCGGTGACCACATCCGCTTGCTGGCGCCCCTGTTCGCGTTCATCGCGGCCGTGTGGGCGCTCCGCCTGGTGCTCTACGCAGCCGAGGCGCCCACTCCGCTCCTGCGCGTTTGCAGCGTGACGGTAGCCGGTTCCGTTTCCGTCCTTTTTGCGGCGGTGTTGATCCACTTCAGGCGGTTCGGCAGCTATCCCAACGTGGTGGCGGCCGTATTCCTGCTCAATTGCTGCCAGCAGCTCCTGATCATCGCGGCCATCGCGTTTACGGCCTTGACCAATGTGCAGAACGTCTACTCAGCGCCCGAGTATTCGTTCGGAGGAGGCTACTTGCGCCACATCCTCGGCCACCTGATCGGCGGAGTCGTGTTCGGGACTTTAGTGGGGTCAGCCATGGGAAGCCTGCTGCTCTGGATGTTGCGGAGGTTCACGCCGAAAGAAGCGCGAAGCTGACCCCGCCGGACATGTGAGCGTCGCCATCGCGGTCAGCGCCTTTCTGACCGCGGGCATTTGGCCTCCCGGAAGAGCCCACGGTCAATCACAACGAATGGACCGTGGCCACCCGTGCTACGCATGACCAGCGATGAAAGACGAGTGACTCGACAGCAATGAACAACGGCACAAAACTCGGAAGAGTCTTCCAGGCTCTGACGCGGCCCAAGCGCCTGAAGCTGGTCATCTTCTTCGTGACCTCGGTGTGCAACGCCAAGTGCCGCACCTGCTTTTACTGGGAAGAATTGAACCAGCGCGGTGACTTGACGTGGGACGAAATCCAGACGCTCTCGCGCACCATGCCGCGCTTCACCGACTTGTGGCTCTCGGGCGGCGAGCCCATGCTCCGCAGGGAACTCACGGACATCGTTCATCTGTTCTACCTCGATAACGGCGTCCGCTGGGTCAACCTGCCGACCAACGGTCTGCTCCCCGCGCGGACCGGGGAGTGGGTGGAACGAATTCTGGTCGAGAACCCGGCGCTCCGCCTCGACCTGAACGTGGCCATGGACGGGCTTTACGAGATGCAGGACTCCATCCGCGCGGTTCCGGGCAACTTCGCGAAAACGCTTCAGACGCTCGAAGCCATGCAGCCCTGCCGCCGGAATTATTCGAACCTGCGCGTCAACATCAATACCGTGATTTGCGCGGAGAATTTCGAGCATGTGCTCGAGATCGCCGATTTCGTCAAGGAGCATTGCGAGGTCGACGGCCACTACTTCAACATCATCCGCGGCAACGCCCCGGACCCGGCGTTGAAGCAGGTTCCCACCGAGCGCCTGCCCGCGCTCTACAAGGACTTACAGAACGTCTACCGCCACTACGCGCCGACCATTCTGAAGCGCCTCCACGGCATCGAGCGAGCCCTCGGCGAGGCCTGGTACCAGGGGACGCTCGCGCTCCACAACAAAATCCAGCTCGAGAACATCGACTCGCCGCACCCGTGGCCCATGCCCTGCACCGCCGGCGAGACTTCGATCGTGATCGACTACAACGGAGACGTGCGCGCCTGCGAGCTGCGGGGCAAGCTCGCCAACCTGCGCGACTATGACTGCGACTTCCGCCGGTTCTGGGACGCGCAGACGCGCCGAGACGAGCTCGATTCCATCGTCCGCGACCAGTGCTGGTGCACGCACGTCTGCTTCATCCACGACAGCCTGCGCCATTCGAAGAAAGCCCTGCTCTACGACGTCCCCGTGACCTACCTTGAATCAAGATTCGGGAGCGCGAGAAGTCACGAATAAGAGAAGTCAAGAGTCAGGAGTCAGAATCAGCGAGCACGCTTCTCGGCGGCAGTAACGACCTTTCGACATAAGTCCGGAATTCTGACACTATTAAATATTATAGAGGTCGCTTTTGGCGTCATTGGTCCTCCACGCGCAGATCTCGAATTCGGCTGCGCCCGTGCCACTCTCCCACATGATCGACAGGTAGTGCCAAGCCCTCTTTGTATGGACGGAGAAAGCGCAATCATCCCCGTAACCGAAGCGGCAGCGACGCCGCGCGCGCCGATGCACGTCCGCTATCTGCGTCTGATCAGGACCAACGCCAATTTCCGCCGGTTGTGGCTCGCCCAACTGGTGAGCGAGATCGGCGACTGGTTCTACAGCCTGGCCATCTACGACCTGCTGCTCGAGACCACGCACAGCGGCAAGGCGGTAAGCTACGCGATCATCATTCAAACGCTGCCGTGGTTCTTCATGACGCCGCTGGCGGGGCACTTGGTGGACCGCTTCTCGCGCCGCCTCTTGATGATTCTGGCGGATATTGCCCGCGGTTTCGTCGTTCTGGGATTGCTCCGAGCGCTCTCGATCTCGGACGTCGGGCCGGTGTACGCCCTGCTCGGCCTCGAGGTGATCTTCTCCTCTTTCTTCGAGCCGGCCCGCAATGCGATTCTGCCCAATCTCGTTGCCGCCGAGGAGACACTTCCTGCCAACGCTCTTTCCTCGGCCACTTGGTCTTTCGCGCTGGCGTCGGGCGCGGCCCTGGGTGGCATCGTCACCGCGCTGCTGGGACGCCAAGTGGCTTTCGTAGTCAACTCGATTTCGTTTTTCGCTTCCGCGCTCCTGATTCAAGACATCAAAATCGTGGAGCCCCATCTTGAATGGCCGGCTGGAGCGCCGGCACCCGCATCGGCGAACAGGGTCCCAGGGGCGGGCGACGAACTCCGCGTGAACAGCTTGGGCGAAGGCCAGCAGTACCTCAGGCAGAACCCGCAGGTTCTTGTCTTGATCCTGGCCAAGACGGGACTGGGTCTCTTGAGCGGTGCCCTCCTGCTGCTGGCCATTTTCGGGGAGCGTGTTTTTCCCGTCGCCGGACACGGCGCTCTGGCCATGGGGCTGCTCTACTCGGCGCGTGGAGTCGGCGCAGGCATCGGCCCGCTGCTGGGCGATCGCTTCACCAAAGGACGCGAGGCGCGAATGTGGAAGGTCATCAGCGCCGGGTTCTTTGTCATTGGTGTTTCTTACGTGGCTTTGAGCCGCGCGCCCAATATCGTGCTTGCGGCGCTGTGTGTCCTGTGCGCGCACGCGGGCGGCAGCAACGTCTGGGTCATGTCGACCACGCTCTTGCAGCTCAACGTGCCCGACCGGTTTCGCGGCCGCGTCTTTGCCGTCGACATCGGCTTGCTGATGCTCATGGTCTCGGCCTCGAACTACGTGATTGGCGTGGGACTCGACACCTGGAAATTCACCGCGCGCCAGCTCGCCGCCGCCTTGGGATGCACGTTGATGGTGCCGGGGCTGCTGTGGTTGCCAGCGCAGGCGAGGTGGGGCCGGCCAAATCAGAAATCAGAAACTAGAAATTAGAACGAACACCGCCCAAGATACTTTCTGCTTTCTGATTCCGTGGCTCTTCCCGCGAGCCAAATGCCCACTGACCGTGGACCCACTCTCATCGCCTCGCGTCCCCGTCCCCCCGGTTCCCGGTGTCTTTATCTTTGATCCTTAAACCACGCGGCCGTGCGCTTGACTCCTTCACCGAAGCCAAGCTTGGGTTGCCAATCGAGTTGCCGGCGGGCCTTATCCGCATTCAGGTAGATGTGCTCGACTTCGCCCGGCCTTCTGGGAGCGTAACGGGGCTCGAAGGGCGGAATGCCCAGCGCCGTCCGGACCGCGTCGAACACTTCATAGTCGGTGGTTGGCACGCCGGTCGCAATGTTGAAGATCTCTCCGCCCCCGAATTTCAGGGCCTGGACGCTGGCTCGCGCGACGTCAGAAACTTCCACGTAATCGCGCGTCTTCTTGCCGTCTCCATAAATGGTCGGCGTGACACCGGCCAGCATTTGCTCGCAGAAGATGGCAACCACGCCGGCCTCACCCTTTGAACTCTGCCGGGGGCCGTAGACGTTGCCGTAACGCAGGACAACGTAGTTGAGCCCGTGGAGCGCGCGGTAAACGAAAAGATAATGCTCGACCGTGTGTTTGCTGACGCCGTAAGGCGCCAGCGGCCGGACCGGCGTGTCTTCATCCGCGGGCAAGACAGCCGGCTCGCCGTAGATCGCGCCCCCGGTGGAGGCGTAAACCAGGCGCTCGACTCCGTGCTTGACTGCCAGGTCGAGCAGTTGAAGCGAGGCCAGGATGTTGGTCGCGGCGTCGGACGCCGGGTCGCTCACCGACTTGCGCACGTCGATCTGGGCGGCGTGGTGGTTGACGAGGTCAGGCTTCTCCTCTGCGAAGACCGTCTGCATCGCCGACGGGTCGCGCATGTCCGCCTGGCGGAACCTCGCCTTCGCCGGGATATTCTCAGGCGCGCCGCGCGAGAGGTCGTCGACCACGACCACGTCCAGGCCTTCTGCCAGGTACGCGTCAGCCACGTGCGAGCCGATAAAACCAGCTCCACCTGTGACCAGTACTTTCATGCCGACAAGTCTACAGGAAGTAGTGCGGTGAGAGAATAGTTTAGTTGGCAACAAGGGTAGCGCAGACGTTTACGTCCGCGGCTTGGGGGGACCGAAAAACCGCAGGGCCTGAGGGCCTGCGCTACCTCTTGCCACTTCAGCGGCCGGGTTAGGGCCCGACTGCGCCGATCTTGGTCACAAAAACATCGGAGTCGGGTTCGCCGCCGTGACCGGTCTGAATGGGATTAACCGCGGGGAAGTCGCCGGAAAAGGTGAACCCCGTCACATAGGCGCTGCCAGAGGAATCCACGGCGATGCCCGTAACCATGTCTTCGTCGCTGCCGCCAAAGGAGATGGAGTAAAGGAGGCCGCTGCCTGCGGCATTCAGCTCCGCCACACCAACGTGGCCTTCGCTGGGGTCACCAATCCCCGTGACGTAAGCGTTGCCGGAAGGGTGCACAGCAATGCCACGCCCCCCGAAGCCCAGGTAGGTCGAGTAAACAAAGGCGCTGCCCGCACGGTTCAATTTCGTCACGAAGGCGCTGCCAAAGGCGCTGACGCCGGGTTGGATCGGATTGACCGTCGGGAAGTCGGCAGAATCGGTGAACCCCGTCACGTAGGCGCTGCCGGACGCGCCGACGGCGATGCCCTGGCTTACATCCTGACCGCTTCCACCGAGGTAAGTGGAGTAAACCAGGGCGTTGCCGGGGGCATTCAATTTCGCCACAAAGGCGGTGACGGTGCCGCCACTGGCAGGCTGGATTGGATTGACGGTAGGAAAGTCGGTCGATTCGGTCCACCCCGTCACATAGGCGCTGCCTTGGCGGTCTACGGCGATTCCCGTGGCGAGGTCGAAGAGCCTGCCGCCCAGATAGGTGGAGTAGACCAGCGCTGAGCCGTCGTGATTGACTTTGGTCACGAAGGCGTCATAGCACCCTCCCATAACCCCTTGTAGGGAATTGGCCGTGGGGAAGTCGGTCGAACACGTATACCCGGTCACATAGGCGTTGCCTCGGTGATCGACTGCGATGCTGGAGCCCACGTCCTCGTAGCTGCCGCCGAGATAGGTGGAGTAAACCAGGGCATTGCCAGGGGGATTCAATTTCGTCACAAACGCATCGGTGCCTCCGCCGAGCGTGCTCTGAAACGCCCCCGAGGTCGTAGGGAAATCGACCGAACCGGCAACCCCCGTCACGTAAGCACTGCCGTGGCGGTCCACCGCGATGCCGAGGCCGTAGTCAGCGAAGCTGCCACCAAGGTAGGTGGAATAGACCAGAGCACTGCCTGCGGCATTCAACTTCGTCACAAGCGCGGAGTCGTTTCCGTTTCTGGCGGCCTGCAAGGGTCTAACCAAGGGGAAATCGAGCGATGAGGCCCTTCCGGTTACATAGGCGCTGCCGGAGGAGTCCACGGCAATGCCGTTGGCCCCATCGAAACCTACTCCACCCAGGTAGGTGGAGTAAACCATCACCGGGTCGATAATCAGCGGCTTGGTGGCATCGTAGGCCGCCACCTCAAAGGCGACCCGGTTGTCGGCGGTCAGGACGTAGCGACCGTCCAGCAATTTTCGATTTTGGATTTTGGATTTTGGATGGGCCGCCGTATCTTGGGCTTGAAAGCTGATGGGTGATAACTGACGGCTGACAACTGACGACTGCTCTTGATACACCACCGGCTTATGGAAACGGACCTCGCCGCCATCGGTTTCGATCACGAGATCGCCGCTAGTTTCCACAGCAAGTTTCGGATTTCGATTTTCGAGTTTCGAACTTTGAGTTTCGATTTCGAGCGCAATGGCTTTCGGATCGGCCCCGGGCGCGACCACGAAATCGTATTCCAGTTGCCGCTGGTTGCCGTAGTAAACCAGGTCTACGCCAGGATACACGCCCTCATACTTTACCTTGGCGTAGGTCCTAACGTCGGTCTGCCACTTTGCGGGATCGCTGCCGATGAAGTAGTTCGACTTGCCGGGCAGTTCGTCGAGTCCCGTCACGCGCGGCGAGCGATTCGCGCTCACGAGCTTCATGCGCAGAACGGCCGGGTTTCGGGATTCGGGATTCGGGTTTCGGAGTAGCGTAGAGTTGTCGTCTAACTCTGCGGCGCGTGACCTAGAAAAGCCAAAAGCCGCAGACCTGGAAAGCAGGTTTGCGCTACCCGGCTCTGGTCTCGGCTTTCGACTTTCAACTTTCGACTTTCGACTGGTGTCGAGCGCCAGCACCGCCTCGTCCCCGGTGAGGAGTAAGGTGTACCCGCTCCCGCTGGAGAGGAACTTCACCCGCCGGTCGGTCTGACCCTGATTGGCCTCAAAGCTCAGGGGTAATTTGCCGTAAGCTTCCACCAGCAGCGCTGGGCTGGCCGCATCCAACGGCGCCTGCTTGGTCAGATTTGGAGCCGCCCCAGCCATGGTCCGCGTCGAGGGCTTCGACGCAAACGCTGCAACTGACATTAAGGCGAGAACTACGACCACTGTTGTTCGACACCTGCTCCCCTTCATGGAATACCTCCGCTCGGCTGCCTTACCCCTGCGGGCAAGGTTCGACACTCTCAGCGCCTCACGCTGGCCTCAGTCGGCACGGCGCGCTTGAAGACACAACCCCACCCCTTAACCCGCAGGCGTTCAGCCCCCCCAAAGAGAGCTAGCGGACCAGGTTAGCTCCAGCTAATACCTATACTGACGATTAGGCAATGGCCCGAAGGTGCCGGTGCCGAGTCACATATTCTCGTTCAGTGTTAACGGTGCGGTTGGAGGGTGCTCAAAAGGCCTGGATCTTATTGAGCTTGCCGTTCGAAAAGGTCAGCACCCAGCGATGGCCTTCTCGGAGGTAATACCAAGTCTCGGAGAAGTCGCCGCCGTCACTGCCGTTCACCTTCTTCTGCTCCGCTTCCCCAAAGGCCATCAGGACCATCTGGTAGGACATGCCTTCCTTGACCATTTTCGAGGCAATGGCCCCCTTAAACTCTTCGGGAAAATCCTTGGCCACGATCCGATTTTGAATCTCGCTTACGTCGACGATTCGCGCCATGACCTTGAGAAAATTCTGGGGATCGATGTCGCCGTCGCTGATCTCCCTCTCGAATCGGAAGTTGACGCGCGAGCCGCCCGCTCGCTTGTAACCGGGAGTGATTTTCGCGGCGTGCTTGCTGCCTCGACGGCCCTCCCCGCCGCCGCCCAGGTGAAGTTCCACCCGGTCCTTGTCCACCCTCACGTCAGTGACGGTTTCCCATTCATTGGCGTCCACACCCACACCCCTGGACTTCAGCCACTTGCTCAACGCGCCCAGGTCAACGCCGCGCTCATCAAGGCGCTTGTTGCCGGCAGGTCTCAGGTAGACGCTCAGCCCTTCCTTGGTCGCGGGCAACTGGATCAAGGCCTTCACTTCCTTGCCCAGCAGCAGCTTGTCGAGCGCCTGCTTGGCCGCCGGCGAGGTATTCCCTCGAAGGTAGCCAGGAAATATAGAGACCAGAAGGAGCGTCAGCGGTCCGGTCAGCCACACAGTTCTGATTTTCATCCTTCCCCTTTTCCGACCTCGATCTTTCAAAACTCATTCTCCGCGACCCCAGCCACGGGCAAAAACCGCGGTTCTCGCGTGATAGGACTTCAGCGTCATGGGACACTGCTCCCTTAAACCGCGTGACCCGTGATGGCAAGCTACACGTCTAGGCGTACTGAGCGACGCAAGTTGCGCCGCATTCAGCCTGTAGCGTGTAGCGGCGGTCTGTGACCGCCGGTCGGCGCTCATAGAGGCCGCTACAACTTACGCCGCTCTGTATAGAAGCCAAACTGCGCCTGCTTAATCTCTTGTATAACACCTATCCCACCATCGGAGCAATGGTCCAAAGGTGCCGGTGCCACTATCGAGTCAGACTCGCTCTCATTCTACGGTCACGCTTTTGGCGAGGTTGCGAGGCTTGTCGACGTCGCAGCCGCGCAGCACGGCGCAGTGGTAGGCAAAGAGCTGAAGGGGAACAACGGTGAGCAGCGGGGTCAGGATTTCGTGGGTGCGGGGGACCTCGATCAGGTCGTCAACCAACTGCCCGAGTTTGGTGTTGCCTTCCGAGGTCGCGGCGATGATGCGCCCTTCGCGGGCGCGAATCTCCTGGATGTTGGACACCACCTTGTCGTACGACCCGTCCTCGGGGACGAGCGCCAGGGTGGGGAAGTCAGGGTCGATCAGGGCGATGGGCCCGTGCTTCATCTCGCCCGCCGCGTACCCCTCGGCGTGAATGTAAGCGACCTCCTTGAGCTTCAGCGCGCCCTCGAGCGCAACGGGGTACTGGTACTTGCGGCCGATATAGAGGAAGTGTTTGGCGTGGCAGTATTTCGCCGCCAGCTCGCGGATGCGGCTTGACCGCTCGAGGACCTCGCGAATCTGGTCCGGGACGCGCTCGAGTCCCCGCAGGATGGACGCTCCCTCCTCGTAAGAGAGGTCGCGGCTCCGGCCCACAAGCAATGCCATCAGATTCAGGATGGTCAACTGCGAGACGAAGGACTTCGTGCTCGCCACACCGATTTCGATCCCGGCGTGGGAGTAGACGCCGGCGTGGGTCTCGCGCGCGATCGTGCTGCCCACCACGTTGACCAGACCCAGCACCAGCGCGCCCTTGCGCTTGGCCTCGCGCAGGGCGGCGAGCGTGTCCGCCGTCTCGCCCGACTGGCTGATGGCCAGCACCACGGTGTTCTGCCGCATGTTCAGCTTGCGGTAACGGAATTCGGACGCGAGCTCGGTCTCAACCGTCATGTCCGTGAGGGTCTCGAAGACGTAGCGGCCGTAGAGTCCCGCGTAGTAGCTCGTGCCGCAACTGATGATGATCAGATGGCGCGCCTGCTGGAGCCGGTCGAGGACGGACTCGAGCCCGCCCAGCTTGGCCACTCCCTCCGAGTGGTTCACGCGCCCGCGCAGCGCGTTCTCCACCGCCTCAGGCTGCTCGAAAATCTCTTTGAGCATGAAGTGCGGGAAGCTGCCCCGGTCCATCGCTTCAACCCCGCCCGCGAAGACGGTGGCAGCGCGGCTGACGGCTCGGTTATCCAGCGTCTTGATCGAGAACCGGCCGGGCTCGAGGCGCGCGAGTTCGCTGTCCTCGAGGTAAACGACCTGGTCCGTGTGCTGCGCCAGGGCTGACACGTCGGAAGCCGCCAGCGACTCACCCTTTCCGATGCCCAGGACGATGGGACTGCCTCGCCGCGCCACGATGATCTGGTCAGCGTGGTCGGCGTGGATCACCGCGATGCCGTACGTCCCTTGCACGTCGAGCAGCGCTTTCTGGACCGCCGCTTCGAGGTCCCCCTGGTAGTGCCTCTCGATCAGATGGACCAGCGCCTCCGTATCTGTTTCCGTGCGGAAGACGTGGCCGGAGGCCGCCAGGCGCTTCTTCAAGACCTGGTAGTTTTCAATGATGCCGTTGTGGACGAGGAAGATACGGCCCGAACAATCCGTGTGCGGGTGAGCGTTGGTCTCGGTGGGCTTGCCGTGCGTGGCCCAGCGCGTGTGCGCAATGCCCACCACGCCTTCAGGGCTTTCCTTCCACACCCGCTCTTCGAGCGCGGCCACCTTGCCGACCGTCTTCGCCAGGTACGGCTGCGGACCCAGGATGGCCACGCCGCTCGAATCATAGCCGCGATATTCAAGCCGCTTCAGGCCCTCGAGAAGTATTTCCCGCGCTGTCCGGTTCCCAACGTAAGCGACAATGCCGCACACATCGACCTCGGTGACAAGTGACACGCAAACGGAATGATGAATTATGAATTATGAATGCCAAACTCCGTCGCGTGGATGTTCATCATTCATGTTTCATCATTCATCGTTCGTCATCGTTCATCATTCATCGTTAGCCAGTCATCGTTTCCTAAAGGTAGCCCAGTTCCCGAGCCAGCGCGCGCAGCCCGGCGTCGTCGAGAAACGACTCAGCCTGAGTCGCGTCGTAACCCCTTTCGAGCGTTCGCCTCAAGAAGAGAGCTGCAATTTCGGCCAGTTGCTGGTCGCTAAGATACTTCCCTTCACGCTCGCGCAACTGGGTAAGTGCGGCGCAGGAAATCGCCACCGTCACCTTGTGCCCGTTGACGCGAAACCAGCAGTCGATCGTGTCGCTGTGCCGGGTCGCGATCCCGGAAAGCAGGTGAACGAACCTGCATTTGACCGGCGCACCCAGGGCCTTGGAGCTGACCTCAAAAGGAGTGACGATGTAGCTCATGAGAACCGATCCGAAGAGAATGCGCAAGTCACTGATTTTTTTTTGCAACCCTTCCGGCATCTCATGCGTCTAAATGGGCAAATCACTATTATGACTACCTCGGGGAAGTGGGTAGCGCAAGGACAACAAGTTACCCGCTTCCTCCTTCCACAGGGAACTGAGCTGTTGCGTCATTGAATCATCGGGCCCATTGGGGGCGCGGACAACTCTTATATCACCCGATAAGTGAGTCGCTCAATCCCTATGGTCCCTGCGGGTCTACCCCCACGTCCGTGAGCCGCAGCTTGACCGCCTGCCCACCCCCAAACTTGCGCGTCAACCAGTCTTCCATCACTCTTTCGAGAGCGTTCAAGTCCACTCGGAAGCTTGCTTCCATCAGCCCGTCGGCCACCGGCAGGGTTTCATCAAACGCGGAACGGCCGGTAAAGCTTCGCATGGAGAAGCTATCCAGCCAGGCGACGGGGCAGTCGCGCGGCCCGAGCGGTCCGACGACTTTCACGCGAATCTTTCTCGCAAACATTGTCCTCGGTCATTCGTCCTTGATCACTGGTCCTTGGTCATTTCTTCTTGGCTGGTGGCCGCCAAGGACCAGGGACAAATAGCCAAGGACGAGTCTGCGGACTAACGCCGAAGAAACGACAACCAGCTTCGCTTGGGTTGGACTTCGTTAAATTCGCGCGGTTCGGGGGCCGGCGGCAGGGGCTGCCCGTTGATGACCGCCTGTTGATTGTAGACCAACAGGCGGTCGGCGGCCGCCTTCCCCCGGCTCCGCGCCAGCTTGTCATAGCACGGGGACAGCCGCGGAGGCCGGTGCGTGTCATCGTGAGCGTCGCTGGCAAAGAAGTGGACCAGATTGTGCTCCAGCCAGACCTCGGCCAGGTGCTCGGCCACCTGCCCGAAGCCGCCCGTATAGGATTGCGCAGTCACCTGGACCAGACATCCACGGACCACCCAACTCGAGAGCAGTTCGGGCCGGCGAGCGCATACTGGGTTCCGCTCCGGATGCGTCAAGATCGGAGTGAAACCCGCTACCTGGATCTGGTAGAAGACCTGATCGAACTGCTGGGGCACGAAGTGCTCGTCGAGCTCGACCAGCAGGTACGCGGTCTGA
>QHZK01000270.1 GCA_003224635.1 Acidobacteriota bacterium
GAACTACACCTACAGGTTCTAGCGCGCGAACATGCACCTTCCGCAGACCAGGACCGCCGCGCTTTGGCTCTGTGGCGCTTTGTCTGCGCTCGCGGGCTCAGTCGCGTTGTGCGTTCCTGACTCCCAGCCGGACTTGTCGCTCTGGGACACGAGCATGAAGCCGCAGAGGCTGAGCCAATACCGGGGGAAGATCGTGGTCCTCAACTTCTGGGCCACATGGTGCGAACCTTGCAAGGCGGAGCTTCCCATGCTGGTCGAGGAGCAGGCACATTACCGCGACCGCGGCGTGATCGTCATCGGCGCCTCGCTCGACGACGCAACCACCGTCAAGAAGGTTCGTCCCTTCGCCAAAAAAGAAAAGCTCAACTTCCGCGTCTGGATCGGCGCCACCGTGGACCATCTGGAGAAACTCGGGCTCGGCCAGGCCGTTCCGGCCACCGCTTTCTTCGACCGGGAAGGTAACTTGGTTGGGCGGGTGATGGGCGAATTGCGCCAGCCCGAACTCGAACATCGCATCGAGTGGCTGCTCGGCAACCAGCAGGGAACAGCACCCCGGCCGCTGGTGAACCATCTGAGCCCGGAGTGACAAACTTCCGCCGACCTCCTCGCTGCCCACCGTGCTCCGTACTACGAAACGCGAAATTCTTCGCTGCGTGCCAAGGCTTCTTTCCCCTCAAGTGCGGATCAACATGTCATCTCCAGAAGCGGCCCCGTGTACTCTGCGACCGTCGAACCCTCAACACGGAGCGCACGGAGCATCTCCGTGACCTCGGTGTTGAAGCTTTGGAGGCACGGAGGCCGCAGAGAACCTCCCATCGGTTGCCGTCCACGGCCGCGCGAAGGCCTTTGTGTTGACCGCCTATCCGCCCCTGCGCTAAGGTTGGGTTACGCCGATGAATCGGAGACATCTGATTAGGCTCTTGATGGGCGTCGGGGCAGCGGGCGGCGCCGGCGCACTCCTCTACAAATTGTACCCGCCGACCGCGTTCACTCGGAAAGCCGCATCGATCCGTTCCACCGACGTCTCGTCCAAGGGGCAATTTCCCGTCCAGTTCTCGGACGTAACCCGCGACGCAGGTATTTGCTTCCAGCATAATAGCGGCGCATTCGGAAAGAAATACCTGCCTGAAACGCTGGGCGCGGGCTGCGCCTTCTTCGATTATGACAATGACGGCTGGCTGGACGTCCTGCTGGTAAACGGAATGGACTGGCCGGGGCACAAACGGCAGCGCGCGACGATGAAGCTTTACCGGAACAACCGCAACGGGACGTTCACGGACACGACGCACGCCGCCGGACTCGATCTCGAGATGTACGGCATCGGGGTGGCGGTGGGCGATTACGACAACGATGGCTTTGCCGACCTGTACATTACCTGCTACGGGCAAAGCCGCCTGTTTCACAACAACGGCAATGGCACTTTTTCCGAAGTCACGAAGCAGGCAGGGCTCGAAGGCTATGAGGGCCTGAGCACTTCGGCCTTGTGGTTCGACTACGATCGCGACGGTCACCTCGACCTTCTGGTGGCGAACTACGTCCGCTGGTCGCCTGACGCGGACATCTATTGCAGCCTGGATGGCAGGACCAAGTCCTACTGCACGCCCGAAGCGTATCCCGGCTCCACTTGCTGGCTGTTCCGCAATCGCGGCGATGGAACGTTTGAAGACGCGACGGGCAGGGCCGGCCTTCATGATGCCACCTCGAAGTCGCTGGGCCTGACCATGATCGACTATGACCTGGACGGCTGGTCGGACGTTTTCGTCGCCAACGACACGCAGCCTAACAAACTCTACCGCAACAACCGCAACGGGACGTTTTCCGAAACCGCAGTGATGGCCGGCGTGGCCTTCAGCGAAGACGGCGTGGCCCGCGCCGGCATGGGCGCCGACGCCGCCGACTATGACAACTCGGGCCTGCCCAGCCTCGTGGTGACCAATTTCTCCCAACAGATGGTGGGGCTCTACCGGAACGAAGGACACGGCTTCTTCGTGGACGAGGCGCCGCAGTCCGCCGTGGGCAAGTCGAGCCGGCTCACGCTGGGCTTCGGCTGCTTCTTCTTTGACGTCGACCTCGACGGCCGCCTCGACTTGCTGGTGGCCAACGGCCACATCGACGAGACCATCACGCGCGTGGAATCGACAATCAGCTATGCGGAGTCCCCTCATCTGTTTCACAATGAGGGTGGCGGCAAGTTCCGCGACGTAGTCGGGCTGGTCGGAAAGGCCTTCAACCAGCCCAAGGTGGCTCGCGGCGCGGCCTACGGAGACTTTGACAACGATGGCGACCTTGACGTGCTCATCACTACCAACGACGGCCCGGCCTATCTCTTTCGCAACGATTGCGCGGCGAACCACAGCATCCGGTTTCGCACCGTGGGCGCGAAGTCCAACCGCGACGGCATCGGCGCGAATATCCGTATCTGGACACCGGAAGGGGTCCGCTGGCTGACGGTGAAGAGCGGTTCGAGCTACCTCTCACAGTCCGACCGGAGCGTCACTTTCGGCCTGGGTCGCTTCGAGTCTATCGAGCGCGCCGCCATCGAGTGGCCGAGCGGAGTCAAGCAGGAGCTGGGGAAGCTCGCCGCCGATCGCACGTACGTGGTCGAGGAAGGCAAAGGGATTATCGCCGATGTTCCTCATCGGAGGTTGTAGAGACGCTCCGACCGATCGGAGGCACCTTGCGGTTTTACACGGCTGACGAGTGCAAGGCGTGGCTCACGGGGCGGAACCGACCCAAGCCCGATACCGTCGAGGGCTGCCTACATCTCCGCATACCGTACCCACGCCAGTCGTCCCGCCTCTTTTACATTGCGCACTGGGTCGCGACACAACTGACCTACCGGATGCCAACGCTGCTTTGGATCACCGAGTGGGGAATTTGGGGCAGCAGCGAGAATTGGCACCTCTACTACCGACTGCGGCGGTCGTACGGCGACCATTTTTTACTTCAGGAGGCGCCCGGCCATCTGTTCCTCGAACATGAAGCAGAAGACCTGGCGTCCTTTTTTCAGTTGTCGATGCTGAACGGCTGGGGTGGGTACGTCCTCACGGACGCAAACTACTCGAACTTGTTCTTCAGCCACGATGAGTTCCTGGACTTCTACAGCGATAACCAAGGCGTAATGGATGAGATTTTGAAGGCCCTGAGGAACGACCAAACGGCCGCCAAATAACCACCGCGCTCGAAGGGGCCATCTCTACAGACAGAGATGCATAGCCGCGAATCCCAACACGACCTTCTGGGTGAAATTCCGTCGCCCTCAGCGCGACTGTGGGTCGGTGTGTGCATCATCCTCTCGATCTTCGTCGTCTTCGCCGCGTATACCATCCGCGAGATCCGCTGGCTGGAGGACTACCAGGTGAACGTGGTCCAGAAGAACCGCAAAGCCTCGCTCGAGCTCCTGCGCCTCCAGAACGACGCTTACTTGCTGGCCATCTCGCTGCGCGATATGACGGCCGCGCGGGCGCGATATCCCATTCACGAGTGGCGGCCCGAATTCATGCGGATGCGCCGCGACATGGACGACGCCGTGAGGCTCGAGAGCGACTTCGCGGTCAGCACCCCCGCGAGCAGCGATAAGCGCAGCCAATTACGGCGCGCCCTCCAGGACTTCTGGCGTTCGGCGGACTCGGTCTTCACTTTGGCCCAGCGCGACAACGAGGCAAAAGCGCGCGCGCTTATCCAGACCGAACTCGAAGGCAAGCGCGCGGTGATTTCGGAGATCGCGGCGCGCCTGCTGGTGCTGAACGATCAGGCCCAGGCCGAAGCGACGGAGAGAATCAGCGCGGTCTACGGAACGGTCAAAAGGGACGTCGTGGTTGTGATCGGCGTTCTGTTCCTGCTGGCCCTCGGGACGGGCCTCTACACGCTCGAAGCCAACCGCAAGACCTTTGCCCGGCTCCAGCACCTGACGGAGCAGCTCCAATCGCAGTCCGAGGCACTGCAGAAACTTTCCTGGAAGCTGATTGACGTCCAGGAAGAGACGCTGCGCCGCGTGGCGCGCGACCTGCACGACGAATTCGGTCAGATACTGACCGCCATCGGTGCCATGCTGGGCCGGGCCGGCAAGAAGGCTTTGGACGAGGACTCGAACCGGGACGGCGCCCTGGTCCAAGAACTGCAGGCAGTGCAGAAGATCGTCCAGGAGACCCTCCAGACCGTGCGCGACCAGTCGCAGATGTTTCGCCCGGCAATCCTGGATGATTTCGGGCTGGAGCAGGCGCTGGAGTGGTTCGTGAAGCAGTTCTCGCGCCAGGCCGGGATCAACGTGCGCTTCGAGGCCGAGCTGCGCGATGGCGCCTTCCCTCCCGAGGACGCCATCCACCTCTACCGCATCGTGCAGGAGGCGCTCGCCAACGTCGCGCGCCACGCGAAGGCGCAGGAGGCGCGAGTCACTCTGAAAGAGCAGGATGGAGAGTTGGACCTCGAGATCCGGGACGACGGTGTGGGTTTTGCAGTCGGGCCCGAGTCGAACCGCTCGTCGGGGGACGGGCTGGGCTTGATGGGGATGCGGGAGCGCGCGGAACACTTGAACGGTTCGCTCGCGATCCAGTCTGCGCCGGGAAAGGGGACCACGATCAGCGTCCGCGTTCCGCTCCGAAAAAAGATGGGAATAGCGAATCGCGAATAGCGGATCGGGAAGCCACGATACGATGAGCCCAATCAACGCCGAGAAGAAAGTCCGCGTCTTGCTCGCTGAGGACCACGCCCTGGTCCGCCAAGGCTTCCGGCGAATGCTCGAGGATGACGCGCGGATCGCGGTGGTCGGTGAGGCGAGCACAGGCCTTTCGGCCATCGAGCACTGCGCCAGACTTAAGCCCGACGTCGTGGTGATGGACCTTTCCATGCCCGAACTCGGAGGGCTCGAGGCCACGGCCGAAATCCTCAAGGCCGGGCCTGAGACGAAAGTCCTGATTCTCAGCATGTATTCGAACCCCGCTTACGTGCGGAAGGCCTTCGAGGTGGGCGCGAAAGGGTACATCCTGAAAGACGCCGTCGAAGTGGACCTTGCCCAGGCGGTGATGACCTTGGCGCACGGCGATACCTACATGAGCCCGGTCATCTCAAACTTGGTGATCGAGACGCTCAAGACGGGGAAACTCGAGGACGCCGCCCAGGACCCTTACGAGCGCCTCACGCTGAGGGAGAAGGAAGTCCTGCAACTGATCGCGCAAGGCAAGTCGAATAAGGAAATTGCGGTGCTGCTCGATATCAGCGTGAATACCGTCGCCGTCCACCGCGCCCGCCTCATGGAAACCTTGGGTTTGCATCGCACCGCAGAGATCGTGCTCTACGCGGTCAAGAAGGGCCTGATCCAGCCGCAGTAGTGGTGAGCACGCTTGGAATTTCAGCCGTCTCAGTTAACCGGTGGAGGTCCCCAATCGGCGAAGAGCGCACAGTTGAAGAGCGGCAGCCGCGGCGATTGGGGGTCAAGCGGCGGCGCGCCAGGCTTCCTAAGCATCGGCCCTTTCTTCCTGATACTCGCGTATGCGGCCGCGCTGGACGATCCAGAGCTTGCCTTTGATGTTCTTCGCCCGCAGTGCCGCCACGAGTGTTACCACCGCGTCGATCAGGTCATCGTGACTCGGCTCGGACGGCAGGCGCAGGACGGCGATCCTCGCATAGTCAGACGGTCTGAAAAGCAGGGGATTGGCGAAGTCGAGGTCGAGTGTGACCAGGCAGCGCTGCTGCGCCCGGCAGGTTTCAATTAACGTCCTGTCGGAGGCAGAGGAAAGGCCCTGCTCGGGAACAGTGGACATTTCGTGGCCGTGCTGGCAGAAGACGGCTAAGGCGACCTGGCCGAGATTCTCGTCAAGCTTCAGCTTCATCGCGTCGCTTCGATGGGAATCTCAACGTAGCGCTCGCGCGCCATCTCAGCGCCGTAGGCAATGCAGGCGAGAACGTCCTCACGGGCGAGCTGGGGGTAGTCCTCGAGGATCTCTTCCATAGTCTCGCCGCTGGCGAGAAAATCGAGAATCAGCGATACCCAGATGCGATGTCCGCGAATGCAGGGCTTTCCGAAGCAGACATCGGCATTGATCGAAATGCGGGAAAGCAACTCTTGCCGGGTCATGGTTAAGCTCGCAGACGGATTATAACCCGCTTTTCGGCTTACCACGGTTGGGAAAGCGCCAACGGTGGCTACAGGCTTCAGGAGCACCGTAAAGGCGCTCCCCTACGCCCTATCCGAAGGTTCCTCTCCGCATTTCTTCGGCGATGTAATCCGCCGCGCGCATGGAGAGCGTCAGGAGGGTGAGCGTTGGATTTTTCTCCGTGGCGGAAACAAACGCGGCGCCGTCCACCACGAAGAGGTTCTTGATCTCGTGCGACTGGTTGAATTTGGTGACAAAGGATTTCTTCGGGTCGTTGCCCATGCGCGCCGTGCCTTCCTCGTGGATGCTCCATCCCGGCGGCAGCGGGTGGGTGCGCTCGCTCATGATCTCGATCCCGGCGGCCTCGAACATCTCGCGCTGGGTCTCGACCATGTCCCTGGCCATCGCCAGCTCGTTCGCTCCCCATTCGATATTGAACTTGAGCACGGGGATGCCCCACGCGTCGCGGACCTCGGGGTCAATCTCGACGTAGTTCTCGGGACGCGCCAGCACTTCTCCGAATGAGCCGAGGCTGAACACGGCGGCGTGGTTCTTCTTCACGTCCTCCTTGAATTGGGCGCCAAATCCGGGGAGCTTGCGGGCGAAGCCCGGAAACTCCGAGCTCCCGCCCCCGCCTTCGAATCCGTAGCCGCGAAT
>QHZK01000271.1 GCA_003224635.1 Acidobacteriota bacterium
GCGAGTCTGCGCCTCCATCAAGAGCGGCGTCGGCCCCGGCGTGAAAAGTCTTTCCTTGATTATCCCTGGCATCGGCGATCAGTCTCCCTTGGCGTGTCATTCTGAGCGAAGCGAAGAATCTCACTCTGAACTCTTCCCCCTTGGTTCCAGTCCCGAGCCGGCGGTCACTTGCGAGTACAAGCGTGGCTGAGATCCGTGGTCGCTCAAAAGTGAGGAACTGGTCCTCCGTTCTTCGTGGAGCCAAGTCCAGTGCGAGATTCTTCGCTCCGCTCAGAATGACATGGTGGGTGCTTAGGCGTTCACCGCCCTCATTGCCGCCTCAGGGTAGCGCTCGCCCGCAGCGGCGCCTTTAGGCGCGATCTCGTCAATGCGCTGGAGTTCTTCGCGCGTTAGCGTGACTTGAAGGGCGCCGATATTCTCTTCGAGGTGCGCGCGCCGCGACGCGCCGGGGATAGGCACGAATTCCTGGCCCTGCGCGAGTACCCAGGCGAGTGCGAGTTGCGCGGGAGTGCAGCCCTTCTTCGCCGCGAGCTGCTCGATGTGCCGGACCAGCGCGAGGTTCTTTTCGAAGTTCGCGCCCTGGAAGCGCGGGGCGTTGCGCCGCCAGTCGTCGGGAGCCAGGTCCTCGAAGCGCTTGATTTGCCCCGTCAGGAACCCGCGCCCGAGGGGGCTGTAGGCGACGAAGGCGATGCCGAGCTCGCGGCAGGCGGGGATGATTTCGTCCTCAGGCTCGCGGCTCCACAGCGAATACTCGGTCTGCAAGGCGCTGATTGGGTGTACACGGTGCGCGCGGCGAATGGTGGCCGGAGCCGCTTCGGAGAGGCCGAGATAACGCACTTTGCCCTCCTTGACCAGCCGCGCCATGGCGCCTACCGTTTCTTCGATCGGCACGTTGCGGTCGACCCGGTGCTGGTAATAAAGGTCGATGGTGTCCAGCCCGAGCCGCTTCAGGCTCCCCTCGCAGGCCTGCCGGAGGTACTCGGGGCGGCCATTCACCCCGGCGAAGCGGCCCTCCGCGTTGCGTACGTTGCCGAACTTGGTCGCGAGGAACACCTCGCCGCGGCGGCCGCGGATCGCCTTACCCACCAATTCCTCGTTGCGGCCCTTCCCGTAAACGTCGGCAGTGTCCAGGAAATTCAGGCGCAAATCGAGGGCCCGCTGAATGGTCTCGATCGACTCCTGATCGTCCCGAGGCCCGTAGAATTCCGACATGCCCATGCATCCGAGTCCCAAAGCGGATACGGTTTGATTGCTGTGGCCCAGTTTGCGGTGTTGCATCGATCTTTCCCTCCTTGAGTTTGCACTTATGCCCACCTCGAGCTTGGCACAGTTGTATGCTGAGGCTGCCAGGCTCGCTCGGCAGACTGGTTCTCACCTCACAGCTATTGGATTCTCGATCTCCCGCGCAGGTTCCATTGTACGCCCAATCATCAGATCACATCAGCGCCTGGTTCGCGCTTTTAGAGCCTTTTGCGCTACACTTGAATCGTTTTTTCGATCGGGCGGTTACGGTAGCGCGCCCCGGCGCGAAGGAGGGCCTGCGTGGAAGAGCTTTCCCTGGAGTTTGTCCGTGTGGTGGAAGAGGCCGCCATCGCAGCGGCGCGGACCATGGGCCGCGGCGACCGCCACGGGTCGGACCAGGCGGCGGTCGAAGCCATGCGGCGCGTGCTGGACACTGTGCCGATAGCGGGCACCGTCGTCATCGGCGAGGGCGAGCGCGACGAAGCGCCGATGCTCTTCATCGGCGAGAAGGTCGGGTTGAAGCAGGAATACAGCGAGACGGTGCCGGAAATCGACATCGCGGTGGACCCGCTCGAGGGCACGAACCTTTGCGCCATGGGTGTGGCGGGCGCCATTACCGTGCTGGCGGCCTCCGAGCACGGCGGGTTGCTGCACGCGCCCGACTGCTACATGGAAAAGATCGTGGTCGAGCCCGCGGCCAGGGGCGCGGTTGACCTGGACGCGCCGGTGAAGGACAATCTGCGAGCCATTGCGCGCCGCATGGAACGCGATGTGGAGGACCTGGTGGTGGTGGTGCTCGACCGGCCGCGCCACGAAAAACTGATTGCCGACATCCGCGCCGCCGGAGCGCGCATCCGCCTGATCCCGGACGGCGACCTGTCCGCCGGCATTGCCGCCGCGGTCGTGGGCACCGGCGTACACGCGGTCATGGGGACGGGCGGCGCGCCCGAGGGCGTCCTCACGGCGGCGGCGCTGCGCTGCCTGAACGGAGAAATTCTGGGCCGGCTCGTCATCAAAGATGAAGCGCAGGCCGAGCGCTTCAAGTCCATGGGCATCCGCGATCACAAGAAGGTGTACACGACGGCGGAGCTTGCACCGGGACGCGAAATGATCTTCGCGGCCACCGGCGTCACCGACGGAAGCCTGCTGAAAGGGGTGCGCTTCTTCGGGGAGGGCGTTCGATTGCACTCGCTGGTGTTGACGCTGGCCACCCGCAGTGTGCGCTTTATTGAGTCCGTCCATCTCTCGAAGAGGGCAGATGTGAAGGTCAGGTTCTAGGCCGAAACGGGAAACTCGAAACTCGAAACTCATCTCCTTTAGTCGGATGTCTTTTTGGCAAAGGGATGGTGTGTGCGGGGTTATCGATAGGCGGAACTCAGGCTCGTCCGGAAACGTAATTCCTTTAGACTGGCGCGAGTTCCTTCTGGTTGACTTGGGCGGAGTTAATAGGGGCGCCGAAAAAGCAAGCGTTGCCGGCGAGTCTCGAATTTCCAGTTTCGATTCTCGAGTTTCCAAAGGAGAGTCTTCCCATGGCTACATCACCGCAACCTCCGCGTCCGCCGGCCCCGCCTTTGCCTCCGCAAACAGGGAGCAAAGTCGTTCCCATCGTGTTGCTGGGCCTTGCGGTGATCGTCGTGGTTTCGGCGCTCGTGTTATGGACGGGCCTGCGCTTCCTGTCTCACAGCGTTCAGATCAACCAGCGCGAGTCGGGAGCGGGCAAGAAAGAGGTTTCGATCAAGACGCCTTTTGGCGGGATCGAGGTGAACAAGAATACGAGCGTCAGCGAGTCCGCGCTGGGCCTGCCCATTTATCCCGGCGCGAAGCCGGTTAAAGGTGAGGACGCTGACTCGGCCTCGGTAAACATCGGCTTGCCCGGCGAGCAGAGCGTCCGAGTGGTGGCGGGGAAATTCGAGACGCCGGACCCGATCGATAAGGTGGAGGCGTTCTACCACGGTCGCCTGGGGAGTGAAGTCACAAAGTTCACCGCCAAGGACTCGGACGGCAAGACGGTGTTTGAGATCAAACACAAAGATAACGAAAGGGTCGTGGCGCTCAAGAGCGTCCTGGGCGCGACCCGCATCGAACTCTTGCGGTTCAGCCACGGCGACGAGGAAAGTAACTAGCCTACCGAGCGGCAGGCTCTCCGCTGGGCGGGCCGCTTTGTAAACGCCGATGATGCGGGTGGGGATAGACGAATGGCTCAGGTTTCCTGCCGCACCCACCATTCTCGCAGCGCGCGGCAGCGGTCTTGAGAATCGAAAGACAGAAGGAATATTCCATCCAGCTTCACGCGGGTCCTTGACCGAGTGCGCACAAAGGACGCCCACCAGTGCGCGATCCCCGCGTCGCCGGCGGCGGCCAGAATTTCACATCCAAAGCTGACCTGCTCCTGCGACCGAGCGACCTTCTCCGCCCAATACTCGTGGATGGCCTGGCGGCCACGCATGGGTTCGGAAAACGGCGTCTCCTGGTAGGTTGCGTCCTCAGTAAAGAGCTCGATGACGGCTTCAGGATCGCGCGTCTCCCAGGCGCGGCCATAGGCGTCAAGCCAGGATTTGAGCGATTCTTCAGTCATTACGCCGGACGAGTGCCGCGCGTCGAACTGCCTACTGCCTACTGCTCCTCGCTGGCAGCCATCTCCACGCGTAATAAATCGGAACGCCTGCCAGCACCAGAGCCAAGCCGATGATTGACTCGCGTGGCTTGCTGGCCAGCGTATTGGCCACGATGGCGAATGCGGCGAGCGAGAAGGCAATCGGCAGTACGGGATAGCCCCACACACGGTAGGGGCGCTCGAGGCCGGGTCGTCGCTCGCGCAGGACGACTACGGCCACGGTGGCCGCCCCGTAAAAGATCCAGCCCGCAAAGATCACGTAGGTGAACAGTTGCTCGTAGGTACCGGTGGCCGCGAGCGCGATTGCCAGCGCGCCCTGAATCAGCACGGCGAGCGCGGGCGTCCGGAACCGCGGGTGCACCCTGCCCACGGCGGAGAAGAAGACGCCGTCGCGCGCCATGGCGAAGTAAGCGCGCGGGCCGGTGAGGATCGTCCCGTTGAGGGCGCCGAAGATGGAGCAAAGGATCAGCGCCGAAACAAAGGCGGCGCCGCGCGGCCCGGCCAGGACTTCCATAGCCGTGGCCGCCACGCGCTGGTGCTCCGCGAGCGCCCCAAGCGGCAGCACGCGCAGGTAGGCAAGGTTTGCGCCGAGGTAGGCGGCCACCACCAGGAGCCCGCCCAGAAAATAGCTGCGGGGCAGCACGCTCGCCGGGTCCTTCACCTCGCCCGCAGAATACGAGAGCATGTGCCAGCCCTCGTAGGCCCAGAGCACTCCGATCAGCGCCACCCCGAAGGAGACCCAGGTGGTGTGCGGCGTGGGGAGCGGTTGCGTCGGGACCACTGCGGTGACGCCCCGGGCGAGCAGAGCCAAGCTCATAATAATTGCCAGGCCCGCGAGTTTGGCGAGCGTGAAGATTGTCTGCACGGCAGCCCCCGCGCGCACGCCCACGATATTGACCAGCGTCAGCAGCGCGATCACGCCTGAAGCCAGCAGCTTCTGCTCGAGGCGTGTCAGCGGGAAGAACGTGGCGCTGTAGATCCCGAAGGCGACGGCCAGCGTGGCCGCCGATCCCGAATGAATCACCAGCAGCATCCCCCAGCCGTAGAGGAATGCAAAAAGCTTGCCATAGGCTTCTCGCAAATAGACGTAGATGCCTCCGGCCTCGGGCATGGCGGCGCCCAGTTCGGCGAGGGACAGAGCCCCGGCGAGCGACAACACGCCGCCCACGATCCAGACCAGCGTCAGCAGCGCGATCACGCCTGAAGCCAGCAGCTTCTGCTCGAGGCGTGTCAGCGGGAAGAACGTGGCGCTGTAGATCCCGAAGGCGACGGCCAGCGTGGCCGCCGATCCCGAATGAATCACCAGCAGCATCCCCCAGCCGTAGAGGAATGCAAAAAGCTTGCCATAGGCTTCTCGCAAATAGACGTAGATGCCTCCGGCCTCGGGCATGGCGGCGCCCAGTTCGGCGAGGGACAGAGCCCCGGCGAGCGACAACACGCCGCCCACGATCCAGACCAGGAACAGGCTGCGGACGCTGCCTACCTCGAGCGCGACGTTGTGAGGCACCAGGAAGATCCCCGACCCGATGATCGTGCCCACCACGATGGCGGTTGAGCCGAGATACCCGATGGCGCGGGGCAGGGTGGCCGTCGCCCGGGGCTCCGCGTCGGCAGTCGAGAGTGAGGGTTGCGGATTCGGTACCATCGGAGGCACAGGAGTCAGAAGTCAGGAGGAAGACCTGGAGGCCGGTCAAGAATTGATAGCCCCCATCCCCGTGCTATCACCTCGAGATTTATTCTGACTTCTGGCTCCTGGACTTCTGACTTCTGATTTGAGTCTATTCGAGGCATTATTTCTTTACGCCGCCTAAGGCAAGCCATTATACTGGTGCGCTTTTCGAGCGGCAAAAATCTTTTGGTAGTGGTTCTAAATCTGTGTCGATGGCTAGTGGCGGCGTAGCGGCTATGGTGCAACAGCCCCTGGCAGGGATTTCCTGGCGGAATCAACTCTACTGCGGTGACTGTCTCGCCGTTCTTGATGCTGTCCCCGACGAGTCTGTTGACTTAATCTACATCGACCCGCCGTTTTACTCACAGCGAGTTTACGAGACGATCTGGGGCGAAGAAGCCGAGCGTTTTGCCTTCGAAGATAGATGGTCGGACGGCATCAATCACTACGTGAATCACCTCGTAGCCCGGATAAGAAAGATGTACTCCAAACTCAAGGCCGCGGGGAGTTTCTACGTACACTTGGACTGGCACATTGCGCACTACATGAAGATCGAGTTGGATAAGGTCTTCGGATACGGCAACTTTCAAAACGAGATTATCTGGCAGCGGACCAGCGCCCACAGCGATGCGAAAAGGCTTGGACATGTCCACGACACACTTTTGTTCTACTCGAAGTCCGAAACTTTCACGTGGAATCCGCTCTTCGGCCCCCACTCGGCCGAGTATGTGGGTAAGTTCTATCGCTTCACTGACCCCGTCCGGGGTCTCTACCGCCTCGATCACATCATCCGGTCGCAATCCATGGGACCGCGTCCTAATCTGAGTTATGAGTACAAAAGCTACAAACCACAATGGGGCTGGCGCGTCGAGAGGGAAAAGCTGAAGAAACTGGACGCGGACGGCAGAATAGAGTGGTCGAAAACCGGGCGCCCCTACCTGAGGCGCTACCTCAAGGAGATGAAAGGCACTGCCCTGACGAGTATCTGGGCGGACATCATTCCCGTTCAGGCGCACGCGAAAGAAAGGCTTGGTTATCCGACTCAAAAACCGCTGGCCCTCTTGGAACGAATCGTCAGGGCGAGCAGTGACCCTGGCGACGTGGTGCTGGACTCTTACTGCGGCTGTGGCACGACCATGGCCGCAGCACAGAAAGTCCTGACGTATTAATCGGCTTGTTTCGGACAAAGCTGAGACCTGGCAGGTTGCTGAAAAAGTGCTTGGTGGCGCTATGGAAGGGCGGGGCTTCAGCCCCGCCTCAGAGCGCGCCCCGACACTTTCAACAGCTTATCTTGAGGGCGTCGGCACGGCGGGGCTGAAGCCCCGCCCTTCCGAGACCCGAACGCAGGGACGATGAGTCGTGAGTTCATTCCTGACCGGTTTCGCGACCAGGTGGCGCTGGTAGTGGGAGGCGCGCAGGGCATCGGCAAGGCGATCGCAGTGCGGCTCGGGCGCGAGGGCGCGCGCGTCGTCATCGCCGATATTGACCGGCCGATGATGGCGCGTACCGTGGGTGAACTGTGGCCACAGGGGGGTCGAGCGCGGCAGGTCCTTTGCGACGTGCGAAGGCCGAGGCAAGTGAACCGAATGGTCGAGCAGGTGCTCCGCTGGCACGGCAGGATCGATGTGCTGATGTACATCACCGGGGTCGGCAAGACCGTGCCGTTCACCAGGACGGACGAACGCCATTGGGACTGGACGGTGGACACGAACCTCAAGGGTGCGTTTCTTGTGGCGCGCGCGGTCGTGCCTCACATGATCAAGCGGC
>QHZK01000272.1 GCA_003224635.1 Acidobacteriota bacterium
TCCAGGACCAGGCCGGTGTGCGGGTCGGCCTGCTCCCAGAAGTAACGGAACTCGCGCCGCGCGAGGTCGTCGAGAAATGCGTCGTCATCCGAAGAAAGGGAGTAAGCGACCCGAGCCTGGGTCGGCCCTTGTGACTGGGCCGGCCAGGCGCGCGCGGCGCGCGGCAGAACCGCGAGCGCCGAGCCGCAAGCGAGGGCGCGAAGGACGCTCCGGCGGGCCCGACGAGGACTCTCGTCGCCAGGACCGGTGTCCATTTTTTCCCCCTCCCCGCAACACAGGCTAGCTCAGAAGCTCAGTCGCGCCTGGAACTCGATCACCCGCCCGGCAAGTCCGGCATCGGCTTGGCCGAACGTGCCCCGATCAGAGTGGGTGGCGTTGGTGTCGAACAAGAACGGCTGCAGGTTGAGCTGGTTGAAGGCGTTGAAGAAGTTGGCGCGGACCTCGACTTTGGCAGCTTCGCCGAGATATTTCACGTCCGAGAGGCCGAACGCCTTGGCCAGACTCAGGTCATTCCCCCAGTAGCGCGGACCGCGGAAGGAGTTGCGGCCGATCGCGGGCGGGAGCGGGTGCGCAAAGTCCGGGTTGGAGACAAAGTATTTCGACCCGCCCCCGGGGAAGTCCCCACCCGGGCGGGTGAACGCGTCATTCTCGTGACCGGTCAATGGAGTTCCGATCACGGCGACCGGACGGGTTGGGCACAGACCAGGCCCTCCGGGTGTTTCAATGCAGGCGCCGCTGACTGGAGTCCAGGGGAAGCCGGAGTGCGCCGTCATGATGCCGCTGATCTGCCAGCCGCCCGCGACCTTGCCCAGCCAATCCTTCCGGTCGCGGAAAATCGGCAAGTCCCAGAGGCCGGACCACGTAAGGTAGTGGGTGGCGTCGAAGTCCGAAGGGCCACGCTCGCTCTTGAGGACCTGGGGATAGGTCTGGTTGCCGCAGGCGCACGCGCTGTCGCCGTACGACAGCTCGTCGATGCTCTTGCTCCAGCGGTAGCGGATTTCCGTCTGGAACCCGCGCGAGAACCGGTGCGTCAGGCGCATGTTCAAGGCGTTGAAGTTGGCATTCACGTCGTCCATCGGAAAATAGACGGGGGCGAAAGCGGGGCCTGCGGTATAGAGGAAATTCTGGTTCACGATGCGAGTCACACGATGAGCGGCGCTGCCCTCATAGCCGACAGCGGCCACCCAATGGGTCGGCAAGCTGTACTCGACCCCGAAGGAGTATTCAGAGACGTACGGCACCTCCATGTTGGGCGACGCGCCCCAAATCTCCACCTGCGTATCGCCGGAGGGGTTGCAGCCAGCGTGGAGACAGATTCCCCCATTGGTCGGGTCGATACCATAGGCAAGCGCGGGATTCACCGGATAGCTGGTTGGGGAATTGCTGGAGCCTAGCACATATTGAATTGTGCCTCCCGCAAACGGACCGGTTCCAGGTCCAAATAGGCCTGGCGTCACGCCGCAGCAGAGACCGTTGCGGGCGAAGAACGGCGGATTGCCACGCGTGTTAGTGAAGACCGCGTCTGGAATCTTGTTGTAAAAGACTCCGAACCCTCCCCGCACCACCAGCTTGTTGCTCAGCCGCGCAGGGCTGTAGGCAAAGCCGAGACGCGGCGCGAAGTTGGTCCAGTCTTTATTGTAGAGCTGCGGAACGACCTGTACCTTGGTGTGTTCCAGGTCGCCCGGCGACGGGAAGATGATGTTGCTGAGCTGATTCTGATGCTCCGTCAGCGGCGAAAAGTACTCCCAGCGCAGGCCGTAATTCAGTGTGAAATTGGGTCGCACCTTCCAGTCGTCCTGGCCAAAAACCCCCCAGTCGCCGGTGCGGAAGTATTTCTGGGCGTTGCCGGGCGCTCCGGTGCGCGGATCGGTATTGATGGCTTCGTAGATCGGGGTGTCGTTGGCCAGGTTCCAGAACCCGGAAAACGAATAGAGAGGACGGGCGCCGCCCAGCAGGTTGTTGTTGTCCTGCTCTTTGCGGATCTCGATGCCCGCTTTCACAGCATGGCTGCTGATGACCTTATTCACCGTATCGCGTCCCTCGATGGTGTTCTGGGCGAAAATCCCGGGCGAAGTCTCCTGACGTTCAGCCCCACCGCGCGGCTGGCCAAAGGGGTAGCTTTCAACCTGGATCTCGGGGATACCGTAGTTCGCGCCAGCGTTATCAGTGACCCCGTTCTCGGAGAAGCGGGTGGTGTTGAACCGGGCTTGGTTCAGCAGAGTGGGACTGAGCGTGCGGTTCCATTCGACCGTAAACGCGGTGTTCAGCGGCTTGAAATGTGTGTCGCCAATCGGACGCGCGTCGACGGGGGTATCAGCGCCCACCGAGTTCAGCTTGGTGATGTAAGAGCTGAAGAAGAAAGAATCGACGCCGTGCTGAAAGTCGACGCGAGCGTTGTACTGGTTGCCCACCTGTTCGTTCGGAAGCGCCAGGGTAACCAACTCCGCATCCGGCTTACCGTCAAGACCACCGCCGCTGGAGTCGTGAACGAAATCGACATACTGCCCCTCGGCCCCGGTAATGGAGCCGAGATCGAGACCGCCGTTCACCACTTGGCAATTGGCAGGCGCGAATCCGGCGCAGCTCGGCGTGAGTGCTTGGAGCACGCGCGGCTCAATCCCCGGCGTCTGGAATATCTTCGCCGTGTTGCCATTCGGGCGCGCAGCAATCACCGCCTGTCTGTACTGGGGCGTCTCCACGTAAGTCGGCGCGGAAAGAGCCTGGCTGGAATTGTGCAGACCCTCATACGAGAGAAAGAAGAAAAGCTTGTCTTTGAGGACCGGGCCGCCGACGCTCCCGCCGAAGTTGCGGAAAGCGTTCTCGACCCGCTGGTCGGCCGCGCCACTGGGGCCGCCGTACTTGTTGAAAGCGTTCAGTCCGGGCTCATCGTACTTGAAGAAGACGCTGTCGTGGTAAACGTTGGTCCCGTTTTGCGATACGACCTCGACCTGCGCCCCCGAATTGCGGCCGTACTGGGCATCGTAGGCGTTAGTGCTGACTTTGATCTCCTTCACCGACTCCTGGTTCGGCGTGACTACGGCAGCGCCCCCAAAACCGAGGCTGTTGACGCTGACCCCATCGATCAGGAAGTTGTTGTCCGCCACCCGCTGGCCGGCGGCGGAAATCGGGACCATGTTCTCCGTCTGAAAAATGGACGTGTTGGAGCCGCCGGGCCCGCCGGTGTTCGGCAAGTTAGTGGCATTGCCGTTGCCGGATCGTGCGCCATCGCCGAAAACGCCCTCCGCCAGGCGCAGCAATTCGTAGGGATCTCGCCCGTTCTGCGGTAGCGCGTGTATTTGCTGGTCGGTGATATTGGCGCTGACGTTGCCGTTTTCGGCCTGAAGCTGGGGCGCAGCTTCCGCCGACACGGTGATGGTTTCCTTAACATCGCCCGGCTGGAGCGTCAGGTTGACGCCTTGCACTTCCTCGGCGTTGACCTGGATATCTTTGACCGTCTGTTCCTTGAAGCCTGAAAAAGTCGCTGTGACGGTGTACCGGCCGGGGGCCAGTCCCGACACTCGATAGAAACCGGCATCGCTCGTCGTCACCTGCTGGGATTTCCCGGTCTCCTGGTTAGTGACTGTAACCGTGACGCCGCTCACCGCGGCGCCGGAACTGTCGGTCACAGTGCCTCCAATTCCGGCCTTGAATTGTGCGCTGGCGGTCGGTATTGAAGAAAACGCAACGGCCAGAGTACAGAGGGCCCAGTATAGGAAGCTTCGGGGTCTCTGGCGCGTGGTCTTTCTGCTTATGATTAGCATATCCGTCTCCTTATTAATTGGAGGTAATGGCGAATGGCCGGGTTGGTGACGAGGCACTGGCGGGCATGCGTCCGGTCGGTGCGGGCGACTCGCGGTTCTTAGGCCCATGCCTCTGTCCTGCCCCCTGGGGGCGGACTCTTCGTTCCGCTTTCTCCTCCGACCGCTAGTCCACTTTTCCCAACTGACCCGACGCAAAGTCGAAATGGATTACTGAAGGGACTGTCAAAGCTGCTTATTATCGAACACCGGCGCTGTTTCACCTGCCGGCCGGGATTTCCATTTCGCGCGCCCGACACCGCTGCCAGTATAACACCGACCTGCGCGTCGCCAGAATCCCCTCACGGTGAGAATCAGCATGGACCCAGCGTCTCGCTTCAGCAGTCCGCCTCCAGCCCCGCTTGATCTGGCGCGGGCTTCCGCGACGTCCCATGCCTTCTCCGTTGCTGCTCGATTAGCAAACTCTCCTAGCCAATGTCGCGAAACCCTGCGAAGGGATTAAAGTTCGTTCGGACGTCGTAATAGTCTTCACCCTCTGTCTTTTTCAGGAGACTTACAATCTTGTAGATCAGGGGCGTGGCGACTATCTCAATCGTGATTTTGAGGAGGTAGATTGACACTGAAAGCGACCCTATCACCGGGAGAGCCTTGGGTGCCGTAAAAAGCCACGCCTACAAAAACCACGGTGTCGACAGCCTGAGCAGCCAGCGTCGAACCGATGGTTCGCGTCCACAAGTATCTTCCTTTGGTGAAGATTTTCATTTTGGCCAGCACAAAGGAGTTTGTGAATTCGCCGAGAAGGTACGCCGTCAGGCTGGCGGCTACAATCCGGGGAACCACTCCGAGGATGGAATCGTATGCCGCCTGGTGCGGCCAAGTCGGGGCGGGCGGGACCTGTCCGACGGCCCAATACCCCAGCGACATGAAGCCCGCAGCGAAGAATCCGATCCAGATGACCCTTCGGGTGCGGGCATATCCATAAACTTCTGTGAGGATGCCCCCCAATATGTAGTTGATCGGGATGAGAGCGCGCCCCGCCGTTGAAAATCAAGCCCACGATTGGAGCGAAGAGTTTAGAAGCGACTGTGCCGGTGACCAGTAGAGAGGTGACGAAACCCGCCATGAGCACGTCGAAGTACTTATAGGGCCTCGGCACGGAGCTCATCGCTGCTTTTCCATGGCCTCACCGCCCCCATTCACGAGTTCCGGGCCGCCTCATTAACCTGACTCATACGGCGGCGCGGGTCGGGTTGAAAGGCAAGTGGACCGTCAATTCAATAGCGCGGGCGTTGACTCCCACGGGAGCGGTGATTATACTCGGTGCTTGCTCTCATCACGTCCGCAAACGCAGGCCGTGTTATCGTAGCGATTCCAAAGGCAGCGCCGTAAGACCGAGCCGATTGTTCCCTTAGTTCAAAGGCGACTCGATGGCCCAGATATTCCATCGCAGCACCAACACCCTCTCCAGAGTCAGCATTTACGGGTTCGTATTCTTCATCGCTGCGGTCGGCGGTCTCTCTTACAAGGTCAACCAGTCTGCCTACTTTACCGAAATCAATGTCGCTCGCGACCAGCCAGTGCCCTTCAGCCACAAGCATCATGCCGCCGAACTCGGAATCGACTGCCGTTATTGTCACACGTCAGTCGAGCAGTCGTCGTTTGCCGGGATTCCGGCCACGCACGTCTGCATGAGCTGCCATTCGCAGATCTGGGTGAAGAGCCCCATGCTCGAGCCCGTGCGGGGAAGCTACGCAACGGACCGCTCGATTGAGTGGACCCGCGTCAATGCGGCGCCCGATTTCGTCTACTTCGACCACCACATCCACGTGAACAAGGGCATCGGTTGCACGACCTGCCACGGCCCGATCGGCGACATGCCGATTACCTGGCGGGCCAACACTCTTTACATGCGGTGGTGCATCGACTGTCACAAGCATCCGGAGCAATACGTCAGGCGGCGCGAGGACGTCTTCAAGCCGCTTTACACGCCGCCTGCCGACCAGATCGCCCTGGGACGGAGGCTGGTGAAGGAATACAAGATCCAGGGTGCGGAAACGCTGACCGACTGTTACACGTGCCACCGATGATTCCACAAGCCGCTCCGTAACGGGGCTTGTGAGCGCCGACGAGGTTCAAATCCCGGGACCGGCGGTCCTTTCCAGGGCAGGCTTCGACCGGCGCTACGGCTCCGGAAACGACCAAAGCAGGAAACACGATGACCAGCAAGCACGGCGGAAATGTTCTTGATCTCGCTTCCATTCGGGCGAAGCTGGAAAGCGACGGAGTCCGGCGGTTCTGGAGAGGTTTGGAAGAACTGGCCGAAACCGAGGAGTACAAGGATTTCCTGGACCACGAGTTTGCTGTCGGCGCTACGGACGAATCGGGCGGAGTCAGCCGGCGCAATCTTCTGAAACTGATGGGCGCCTCGGCGGCTCTCGCCGGCCTCACTGCCTGCACCAAGCTGCCCACCGAGAAGATTGTTCCTTACGTCAGCCCCCCCGAAGAAATCGTCCCCGGCAAGCCGCTCTGGTACGCGACCGCCATGCCGCTCGGCGGATTCGGCGCGGGCGTACTGGTTGAAAGCCACATGGGACGCCCCACCAAGGTCGAGGGCAATCCCGAGCATCCCGCCAGCCTGGGCGCGACGGACGTCTTCGCGCAAGCCTCGGTGCTGACCCTCTACGATCCGGACCGTTCGAAGGTAGCGATCTTGAACGGGAGAATCGGAAGCTGGAGTGATTTCCTGGAAGCGATGGAGAACGCGCGTCAGGAGCACCTGCGGCGCAAGGGCGAGGGCCTGAGAATTCTGACCGAAACCGTTACCTCGCCGACGCTGGCCGATCAGCTCCACTCCTTCCTCGCTCAGTTCCCGGCGACGAAATGGCATCAGTACGAGCCGGTGGGGCGCGATGCGTCGCGCGAAGGCGCCCGGCTGGCGTTCGGCCAGTACGTCAATACGGTGTACCGGCTCGATCGGGCAGACGTGATCCTGGCTCTGGATGCAGATTTCCTCTGCTCGGGTCCGGGCAGCGTGCGCTATGCGCGCGACTTCGCCGACCGACGGCGCGTCACCGGACCCGGCTCGACGATGAACAGGCTGTATGTGGTCGAGAGCATGCTGACAAACACAGGAGCGATGGCTGACCATCGCCTGCCTTTGCGCTCGGGCGACATTGAGAGCTTTGCGCTCGCGCTCGCGGCAGCGGTAGGCGTCAAGGATGTGGCCTCGCCTACCGTGCCGTCGAAGGCTCCAGCGGGATGGATTGCCGCGGTCGTGCGCGACCTCCACGCGCATCGAGGTTCGAGTCTCGTGATTGCCGGTGACTCGCAGCCGCCCGCAGTCCACGCGCTGGCGCACGCGATAAATGACGCCCTGGGGAACGTCGGCAAGACCGTGGTCTACACGGACCCGGTTGAGGCGAGCCCGGTTAACCAGACGCAGTCGCTTCGCGAGCTCGTCGCGGATATGAAGTCCGGCCAGGTGGACATGCTGGTGATCATCGGCGCCAATCCCGTCTATGCGGCGCCTGCTGACCTCGAGTTTGCCGCAAACCTTTTGAAAGTGGACCTCCGCGTCCACCTGGGCCTTTACGACAATGAGACCGCAGAACTCTGTCACTGGCACATCCCCGAGGCGCATTACCTCGAAGCGTGGGGCGATGCGCGAGCGTACGACGGGACGGCGAGCATCGTCCAGCCGCTGATCGCCCCGCTCTACGACGGCAAGTCCGCTCACGAATTGCTGGCGGTGCTCCTCGGCCAGCCCGCCCGAGTCGGGCACGACATCGTTCGCGACTACTGGAAGAGCCGGCGCTTGGTCAAGGATGAGGACTTCGAAGCAAACTGGGAAGCGTGGCTGGAGAAAGGCATGGTTGCCGGCACGGCTCTCCCGCCCCAGCAGGTCTTGTTGAATTCGGGGCTCGGGGCTCGGGACTCGGGACTCGCGGAACCGAACCTGACTTCCTCCGGCGCTCCGGCGGGAAGGACCGGAGAGTTGGAAATCGTTTTTCGTCCAGACCCGACGATCTGGGACGGCTGTTTCGCGAACAACGGCTGGCTTCAGGAATTGCCCAAGCCCTTCACCAAGCTCACCTGGGATAACGCCGCGATGGTGAGCCCCGCCACCGCCGAGCGCCTCAAACTTAATAACGAGGATGTGGTCGAGCTGCGATACAGGGGGCGATCGCTGCGCGCGCCGGTCTGGATCGTGCCCGGGCACGCTGAAGACTCCGTGACGGTGCATTTGGGCTACGGCCGGAAGCGGGCGGGCAGCATCGGGACCGGCATCGGCTTCAACGCTTACGCGATCCGCACTTCGCTCAGGCCTTGGATCGACTCCGGCCTGGAAATCCCGCCGCAGAAATTCGGGCGCTATCACCTGGTCACGACGCAGGTCCACCACGCCATCCGCCAAGAAGGTCAGAGGGTGGAGGAGGAAAGCGGCGCGGCCTTTGACCGCAGGCTTATGCGGGTCGCGACCCTCGAGGAATTTCGCAAGGACCCTGATTTCGCGCAGGACCCCGAAGAGGAAAAATCGAAGACTTTGACGCTGTATCCCAACTACCAGCACCGGGGACATGCATGGGGCATGTCGATCGATTTGAATAGTTGCACCGGCTGCAACGCCTGCGTCGTGGCCTGCCAGGCTGAAAACAACATTCCTGTGGTCGGCAAAGACCAAGTCGGCGCGAGCCGGGAAATGCACTGGATCCGCGTCGACACCTACTTCCGCGGCGGCCTCGAGAATCCCGAAGCCTATAACGAAGTCGTGCTCTGCATGCAGTGCGAGAACGCGCCTTGCGAGCTGGTGTGTCCGGTGGGGGCCACGGTCCACAGTCCCGAGGGGCTGAACGAGATGGTCTACAACCGCTGCGTCGGCACGCGGTATTGCTCGAACAACTGCCCGTATAAGGTCCGGCGCTTTAATTTCAAACTCTATTCGGACTGGACCACACCGAGCCTGTTCGGCTTGAGAAACCCGAACGTCACAGTGCGCAGCCGCGGCGTGATGGAGAAATGCACGTATTGCGTGCAGCGGATCAACGCGAAGAAGATCCAGGCCGAGATTGAAAACCGTCAAGTGCGCGACGGCGAAATCGTGACCGCGTGCGAGCAGGCCTGTCCCGCGCAGGCAATCGTCTTCGGCGACATCAACGATCCCAACAGCCGCGTCTCCAAGCTCAAGGCCCAATCGCGCAACTACAGCTTATTGCTCGATCTGAACACGCGCCCAAGAACGACGTATCTGGCGAAGCTGAAGAACCCGAACCTTGAGATTTGAAATATTTGAAATTTGAGATATTTGAATCAAGGAGCAGCGGTTTGGACCCGACAGGCCCTGAAACCCCGGCGACGCCTACCGTTGAACACGGCAGTCCGTTCATAGGACCAGGCTACAGCTACGGGTCGGTCACTGACAAGATCAGCTCCATCGTTCTGACCCAGCGCCGGCGGCGCGGCTGGTGGGTCGGTTTCGCGATCGCCTTTGCCCTCTTGATGGTGCTGAACTATGCGGTGGCCAAACTGCTGAGCGTCGGCGTCGGGATCTGGGGAGTGAACATCCCCGTCGCCTGGGGCTTCGCCATTGTCAATTTCGTCTGGTGGATTGGGATCGGCCACGCCGGCACCTTGATCTCAGCTTTCCTGTTGCTCATGCGCCAGAAGTGGCGAACCTCGATCAACCGCTTTGCCGAGGCCATGACGCTGTTTGCCGTATCGTGCGCGGGACTGTTCCCCCTGCTGCACCTGGGGCGGCCGTGGCTCTTTTACTGGCTGTTCCCCTATCCCGACACGATGGGCACGTGGCCTCAGTTCAGGAGCCCCCTGGTCTGGGACGTATTCGCGGTGTCCACCTACGCCACGGTTTCGGTGATGTTCTGGTTCGTGGGACTGATCCCGGACTTGGCGTCCTTGCGCGATCGCGCCCGAAGGCGCTTCGCCCAGATCGCTTACGGCGTTCTGGCGATGGGGTGGCGCGGGTCGGCGGTACACTGGCGGCGCTACGAGATGGCGTCGCTCCTGCTTGCGGGCCTGGCAACGCCGCTCGTGGTCTCGGTTCACACCGTCGTCAGCTTCGACTTCACCATCGCCATTGTTCCCGGGTGGCACAGCACGATCTTCCCACCCTATTTTGTGGCGGGCGCCATCTATTCCGGATTTGCTATGGTCCTGACCCTGGCGATCCCGCTGCGCAAGTACTATCACCTGGAAGACTTCGTCACCCTGCGGCACCTCGACAACATGGCCAAGATATTACTCGCCACGGGCCTGATCGTGGCCTACGGTTACATGATGGAAACGTTCATGGCCTTCTACAGCGGCGATCCGTTCGACCGCTACATGATTCTGAACCGCATGGCGGGCCCCTACGCCGTGGTCTACTGGGTGCTCATCTTGTGCAACATCGTCGTACCGCAGTCGCTCTTGTGGATCCCGAGCGTCCGGCGCAACGTGGCGGCCTTGTTCGTGATTTCGTTGGTGGTGCAGGTCGGCATGTGGCTCGAGCGCTTCATTATCGTCGTCACCAGCCTGCATCGCGACTTCCTGCCCTCGGCCTGGAAGATGTACTACCCGACGCAATGGGACTGGATGACTTTCTTCGGGTCGATCGGCTTGTTCCTTACTCTGTTTTATCTGTTCATTCGCTATCTGCCCATGATTTCGATTTTCGAGATGCGGGAACTCGTCCACAAGACGGCAGAGGAGGAGCACGCGGCTTAAGAACAATGACGAGTGACAAGTGACGAGAAGTTTTCAGTTATCAGTTATCAGTCTTCAGTTATCAGCCCTGTGCTGATCAGGCGGCTGGTCAGTCAAGAGGCCGTTGGCAACGCACGGTTCGAACTGAGAACTGGCAAACTGAGGACTTCTCTTGTCACTTGTCACTGACTCTATGAGAAGGCACCCTCTCTACGGCCTCCTGGCCGAATTCGATAATGCCGAGGAGTTGCTGGCGGCGGCGCGCCGCGCGCACGAGGAGGGATACACCCTGCTCGACGCCTTCACGCCGTTCCCGATTGAGGGTCTGGCAGACGCGGTCGGCTTCCACAAAACACGCGTCCCTGCCGTCACGTTCATCGGCGGCCTGATCGGATGCGCCGGAGGATTCTTTCTCCAATATTATCCCAACGTGATGGGGTATCCGCTGAACATTGGCGGCAGGCCTTACAACAGTTGGCCTTCGTTTATCCCTATCACCTTTGAGTTGACGATTCTGTGCGCGGCGCTCGCGACCGTCTTCGGGATGCTGGCGCTCAACAGGCTGCCCACGCCGTATCATCCTGTCTTTAACGTGCCGCGGTTCGCGCTGGCCACCCGCGACCGGTTCTTTTTATGCGTCAAAGCCCGCGATCCGAAATTCGATCGGGAGAAAACCGGGCAGTTCCTCACGAGCTTGAAAGCGCGAGGAGTATTTGAGATTGAAGCCTGACGCGGAAGTCGAAACTCGAAATTCGAAGCTCGAAACTCGCCCGCACGCGAGGCTCCGATCTTCAATTTTCAATTTTGAATTTTCAATCTTCAATTTGAAACCGCTCTTGCTCATCGCGCTGGCCCTGCTGAGCGCCTGTCGCCTCGACATGCATACCCAGCCGAAGTACAAGCCGCTCGCGCAGAGTTCATTCTTCGACGACGGCCGCTCCGAGCGGCCAGTGGTGCCGGGGACCGTGGCGCGCGGCCACCTTCGCATTGACGAGCACCTCTACGCGGGAAGGATCAACGGCGTGGTGGCGGACGCGTTCCCGTTTCCCATCACGCGGCAGGACCTCGAGCGAGGGCGGGAGCGCTATAACATTTACTGCTCGCCCTGCCACGATTACACGGGCAGCGGCCACGGGATGATTGTCCAGCGTGGCTTCCCGCCTCCCCCTTCCTACCACATCGATCGGCTGCGGCAGGCGCCCGTAGGACACTTCTTCGAGGTTATGACGAAGGGCTATGGAACCATGTTCAGCTACGCTGACCGCGTGTCACCGGGGGACCGATGGAGGATCGCGGCGTACATTCGCGCCCTGCAGTTGAGCCAGGGAGCAACGATTAACAACGTACCGCCCGAGGAGCGCCAGCAGTTACTGGGGAAGGGTCAATGAACTCGAACGAAGTGCTCAAGCCTCAATTCGATCGCCTCCAGGAACGCGCGCTGGCGGCCGGCGGGATCGCTTTGGCGCTCGCTTTGGCGTGGGGGATTGCGAGGCCGGCACAGTTTTTCCGCTCCTATCTTCTGGCTTACGTTTTCTGGATCGGGTTCCCGCTGGGATCGATGGCCCTCCTGATGCTGCACCACCTTGCCGGAGGCTATTGGGGATTTGTGATCCGCCGGTCGCTGGAGGCGGGAACCAGGAGTTTCCGGGTGATGGCGTTGCTGTTCGTTCCGGTCCTGGTCGGCCTTCGTTTCGGTCTCTTCCCCTGGGCTCAGTCAGGCGCCGCTTCGGACCCGCTGTGGCGCCAGAAACACTTTTATCTGAACGTTCCTTTCTTCGGCGCGCGCGCCGTGGTTTACTTTGTGGCCTGGATCTTGCTCGCCCACTACCTGAACAAGTGGTCCGCCGAACAGGACCGGACGGGGGAGCCGTCGCTGCTGAGCCGCTTTCAGGCCCGGTTTCAGGCTTTGAGCGGCGCCGGCCTGGTGATTTACGGGCTGACCATCACCTACGCCTCGGTGGACTGGGTGATGTCACTCGAAAGGGGGTTTTTCTCGACGATTTACGGAATGATTTTTATGGTGATCCCCGCGCTCACCGCCCTGGCCTTTGTGATCGTCGTGGCGATGTTGCTCGCGGGCACGAAGCCGCTCTCGGACGTCATCGCGGAGTCTCACTTCCAGGACCTCGGCAACATCCTGCTGACCTTCGTGATGCTGTGGGCTTACCTTTCGTTTTCGCAGTTTCTGATCGTCTGGTCCGGCAACCTGCAGAGCGAGGTCCCCTGGTACATCAGTCGGGCCAAGGGCGGATGGGCAGGGGTGGCGCTGTTTCTGATCCTCTTTCATTTCGCCGTGCCTTTTGTTCTCCTTCTCAACCGGCCCGTCAAGCGACGGATGCGGGTGCTTGCCGCGCTCGCGTCGGCTTTGATGTTCGTCAGCCTGGTCGACGTGTTCTGGCTGGTGACGCCGGCATTTTATCCGTCGCTCTCGCTCGTCAGCGGAACGGACGCGCTGATGGACGTGCTCGCAGTCGCGGGCATTGGGGGAATATGGATGGCGAGATTCATCTCGCAGCTCAAGAGTATGCCGCCCCTGCCGCTCCACGATGCGCGGTTTGTGGAGGCGCCCTTCGGCGCGACGGAGACGGAAACGTCGGGGGCGTGAATGGAAGTATTTCGAGTTCGGAGTTGCCCAGTTCCGAGTTGGGAGTCGGAAAACTCCGAACTCCGAACTGAAAGACTGAAGAACTTGAAGGACAAGGTTGGGACATGGATGCAAAGCAGGTTGACCATGGCGGCCACGAAACGCGCGACGTCAGCATTCGCAACCTGATCGAGTTCGGCGCGGCGTTGATCGTCCTCATCATTGTGGGACTTCTCGCGAGTGAAGGCGTATTGCGTTATTTCGAGGTGCGCCAGCCGCTCGGCCCGCCGGCTTCTCCCTTTGAGAATGTCCGGACGCTGCCTCCCGCGCCCCGCTTGCAAGTCGCTCCCGTGGAGGATCTCGCACGCTATCGGGCGGCGCAGGACTCCGCGCTGAACAGTTACGGTTGGGTGGACCAGAAAGCGGGAGTCGTGCGAATTCCCATCGACCGGGCGATGGACCTTTTGCTCGAGAGAGGGCTTCCCGCCCGCGCCAGCGCCGCGAAGCAGGGCGCGGCCGAAATCAAGTCCGGTGAGGTCCAGCAATACACTGTGCCGAAGGGCTATACGCCGGAGCCATCTCGCTAGGGAGAATTGAACCCTGCTGAGGCGATCATACCCCTCACCCCCTGCCCCTCTCCCGCAAGGGGAGAGGGGGGAGTTAAAGGATTATCGAACCGAACTAATGGCTGTAAGGCAACCAAGGACTGATCGCAAACGTGGGGAAAGGAACGGAGGCTTCTACCGCCGTCTTCAGAGGGCGCCTCTCGGGTTTCGACTCTCCCCTCTCCCCTTGCGGGAGAGGGGCAGGGGGTGAGGGGTATCAGTATCAGGAGAATTGCGGTTCATTTTATGAATTTCTCAGTGTCTCTGTTCCTCAGTGGCGAGAGCGAAAATAACATGCCAAGGTTTCGCTGCGCTTGCGCTTTTCTGGTTGCCACATTGGCGATGATTGCGCTTGCCGCGACGATTCCGGCGTGGGCCGATACTCCACCACTGCGAGCCGAGAATTCGAAGGTGTTGCCTCCTTTACTCCGCGACGTGGGCATCAACCAGAGACTCGACCAGCAGGT
>QHZK01000600.1 GCA_003224635.1 Acidobacteriota bacterium
CTTCGGGAAATTGTGGCGAGAGCGCAACTGTTCAAGAGCTGCCGAAGGACGGTCTTCGCCGCGCGCGGGTATCGCGGCAGGAGGCGACGGGCCCCGCGCTGGCGCTCGGCCACGCATCGGATGGCGGGAATGCAGTACTGTCGAGCGAGCCTGATAGCCATCTTCCCAAGCACGGGCAGGGCGTGCACGTGCTTATGACTGTCCAGATGAGTGGGCGCGACGCCGGCGGCGAGGACTTTCTCGATCTGCGCCCGCCACTCCTTCTCGACGTCGGCCGCGCTCACTCCTCCCAAGACGAGCGCCCGCCACAGGCTCGCCGACGTTCTATTGAATTGTCCTTGGCTATTTACCAGGCTGGGGACGTCGAGACCAGCGGCAACGGACTTCCCTTCCGTGAGGTTCAAATGAATCCCGACCCCCAAGCGCGGCGTCTGGAGCGCCAGGGCCACCGCGGATTCGAAGGCTTCACCGTTGGACAGGAGGCTTGCGCTGGTGATCACGCCCCGACAATGCCCGTCGAGGATTGCCCGGTTGACGTTCGCTGTCAGGCCGAAGTCGTCCGCGTTAACGATCAGTCTTTTCACGCCAGTCTGCGGGGCCCCCCTTGGGCTTGACGAAGGCGGGCCGCGCCGCCTCAGCCTCGCGCCACGGGCCTGCGTGCCGGCTGGCTTGGCCCTGCTTTAGATAATTGTTCTCGCCGTACCAGCGGACCGCCCGCTCGAGAGCGGCTTCGATCGAGCCGGCCCGAAAGCCTAATTCAACTTCGGCCTTGGAGCTATTCACGAACATCTTGTGGCGCGCCATGCGCACGCCTTCCAGCGGAACGCGGGGTTCACGCCCGAGCAGACGCGAAGCAAAACTATCGGCATAGCCGGCAACGAGCGCCAGGGCCAGGGGCAGGCGGATGCGCGGGCTCGGTCGCCCGCTGATGGAAGAGAGCACGGCAAAGATTTCCTTGAGCATCATGTTGCGGCCGCCAAGGATGTATCGCTCTCCGATGCGGCCGCGTTCGGCAGCCAGCACGTGTCCGGCGGCCACACTCTCCACCGGGACCAGGTTGAGCCCGGTTTCAACGTAAGCCGGCATTCGGCCGTTCAGAAAGTCCAGGATGATGCGCCCGGTGGGCGTCGGCTTCCAGTCGCCCGGCCCGACCGGGGCGGTGGGGTTCACGACGACCACCGGCAGCCCATCGCGAGATGCCGCTAACACTTCCCGCTCCGCCAGAAACTTCGAGCGCTTGTAGTGGCCGATCATTTCTTCGAGCCGGGCCTGGGTCTGTTCGTCGGGTAAATCGTCTCCGCGGGGCACGGCCAGGGTTGCCACGCTGCTCGTGTAGACAAACTTTTCCACACCGGCGCGACGGGCCGCCGCGAGCAGATGACGCGTCCCGGCCACGTTGCTGTCGTAAATTTCCTGCGGGTTGGGCGTCCACAGCCGATAGTCCGCCGCCAGGTGGAAAACGCGCCGCACCCCTTGAACGGCCGCGACCAGAGAGGAGGCGTCTCGAAGGTCTCCGCCAACACGCTCCACCGGAAGCCCCGCCAGGGCGCGCGTCTGACTGCGAGGGCGGACCAGAACGCGCACCTGCTCTCCGTGCTGAACCAGCAAGCGGGCGAGATGACTACCCAGAAACCCGCTGGCGCCGGTAACCAGGCAGACCACTCCACGCTCCTCACTTCGGCATTTGCAGCAGCGGGCGGGACGGCCGCGCTCCCACGCGGATCATTTCGCAGCCCTGACTTCGGGACTCGGCGGAGGAGGCAGGACGCCCGCGCCAGAGCCTGCGCTCCCGGAAAGCTGCCACTTCAAAAGCTTCCAGGAATCGGAGAGCCTCCGATTTGCGCCCAGGACCGCGGAAGGCTCATAGCCGACGTGCACCATGCAATGCTCGCAGCGCGGGTCGCGCCCTCGACCGTATTTTTCCCACGGGGTCTTCTCGAGGAATTCCTTGAACGTGCCGTAATGGCCGTCCGTAATCAGGTAGCACGGACCCTTCCAACCGCGCGGGTTATAAGTGGGGTTGCCCCACGCCGTGCACATCAACTCACGCTCGCCGCGCAGGTATTCGAGATAGATGGGGGAGGTCATCAGCGTGTATTTCTCGAGAAGCCGGCTGGCCAGGCGGAACTTGTCGCGCACCTCTGCGCGCGACATGAAGATCTCCTTGGTCTGAACGGCCTGGTAGGAATAAGCCGGCGAGATCATGTGACCGTCCACACCGAGGACTTGCAGAGACTCGAACAGCTCGGCGATTTCATTCAGGTCAGTCTGCTTGTAGATCGTCGTATTGGTGCAGACCTGAAACCCGGCCGCCTTGGCCGTCTTGATGCCCTCAACAGCCTCCCGGAAGACCCCTTTGCGCTCCACGCAAAGGTCGTGGGTTTCTTCTAGGCCGTCCAGGTGCACGTTGAAGAAGAACCGCGAGCTGGGCTTGAACTCCTTCAGACGTTTCCGGGTAAACATACCGTTCGTGCAGAGGTAGATATGCTTCTTCCGGGCCAGGATTTCGCGCGCCAGCCGGCCGATGTCCGGGTAAATCATCGGCTCGCCACCGCAGATGGATACGACGGGCGCGCCGCACTCATCGACCGCGTTCAGGCATTGCTCGACGGTGAGCTTTTCGCGAATGGTGTCCTTGTACTCCCGAATACGGCCGCAGCCCGTGCAGGTCAGATTGCAGGCGTGCAAAGGTTCCAGCATCATGACCAGGGGAAATTTGTCGGTCCCGCGCAACCGCTTCCCCGCGATGTAAGAGCTCATGCTGGCGGTCAGACTGAGCGGAAATCTCATCCGGTCCTCCGATGTCCATTGCCATTACCGTCACCATTGCCGTTGCCTGGCTCGAAGTCGCCCGCCGAAACGGGAACACCCTCGGACGAAGCCTGGCTGGACACCAAGCTTCGATAGCGTGCCAGTGCATAGAGCGGAAAACAATTCCGGTACAGGTGATATTTGAGGTAGAAGACGCGTGGAAAGCCCGTCCCTGTAAAATGCTCCTCGTCCCAGGAGCCG
>QHZK01000273.1 GCA_003224635.1 Acidobacteriota bacterium
CTCGCACAAGCTGGTCTCGTCGGCCTCAAGAACGTGGTGATGGGTCTTGAACTGCCGCGCCACGCGGTTTGCGTGCCCCTCTTCGCTGAACGCCTCCTGGGGAAATTTGACGGAGAACGTGTTGACGTTTCCCGGCGCGAGCTCGCTCATGATGGCGACCAGCGCCGAGGAATCGACGCCGCCGCTCAAAAAAACGCCCAGCGGCACGTCGCTCACCAGACGCGAAATCGCGGCTTCTCGCAGGCGCTCGCGCAACTCCCTTACGAGATGTCTCGCCTCGCGCCGGGTAACGCGCGGCGACCCCGGGGGTCGGAGGTGCTCCTGCATCCGCCAAAAGGCTTCAATCTGAATATCGCCGCCTTCGACGACCATGCGATGGGCGGCCGGGAGCTTTCTGATTTCGGCGTATGCGGTCCGCGGTGTTGGGATGTAGCCATACAGGAAATACTGAGTGAGGGCCTCAAAGTCGGGCGCGCGGCTGATGCCCGGGTACTCGAGCAGGGCCTTGATTTCGGACGCAAACACGAGGGTGCGGCCGCCAAGCCAGTAGTAGAGCGGCTTTTCCCCTGCCCGGTCGCGCGCCAGGACCAGTCTTTGGGCGCGCTCATCCCAGAGCGCAATAGCAAACATCCCGTTCAGCTCGCGCACAAAATCCGGTCCCAGGTCCTCGTAGAGGTGAACGATGACCTCGCCGTCAGAGCGCGTCCGGAATTGGTGGCCGCCCCCCAAGAGCCGCTGGCGGAGCTCGCGATAGTTGTAAATCTCGCCGTTGAAGACCAGAACCACGTCGCCGGTCTCGTTGAACAGCGGCTGGTCGCCGGTCTCGAGGTCGATAATGCTGAGGCGCCGGATGGCGAGGGCCACGTGCGGCAACTCGAACTTACCGTGGCTGTCCGGACCACGGTGCTCGAGCCGCGCTGACATCGCGTCAATGCGCCCGCGGTGCTCCGCCGGTTCGGCCGCCAGGTTCAGAATTCCGCAAATGCCGCACATCGGAGGGCAGGTGTCAGGTGTCAGGTGTCAGGGCCCAGGGGAAAGGTTAAAGTGTAAAGGATAAAGGGTGATGTAAGAGCAACACCCTCGGCTAAGTTTTCAACCTTTCAACCTTCAATCTTTTGAACCTTTAACCTTTACACTTTCCTTGTCGACGGCGTCGGCCTCGAAAACCTCCAGGAAGGGACCGTACTCCAGGCGGTTCTTCTTCATCCATCGCACCGCCCACAAGTCGCCCAGACCTTTCACCAGCCTTCCCCACGTCCCGTACTTAGTCTTGCCGCGAAGACGAGGATAGTGGCTGACGGGCGCCTGGGTCACGCGGTAGCCGCGCATTCTGAGCAGCGTGGGAAGGAAGCGGTGCATCCCATGATAAAGCTCCAGGTGTTCGAGGCACTCGCGGCGATAAGCCTTGAGCGTGCAGCCCGTGTCGATAATGTCATCGCCCGTGGCCCAGTTGCGAAAACCGTTGGCGATGCGCGAACTCACGCGCTTCACGAAGCCGTCCTGGCGCCGGACGCGGATGCCGCACACCGCGTCCCAATCCTTCAGCATCCCGACCAGCCGCGGAATCTCTGCGGGATCGTTCTGCAGGTCGCCGTCCAGGGTCGCTACCGCACGGCCTCGGGCGAGGCGAAACCCGGCCGCCATGGCCGCGGTCTGTCCGAGGTGCCGTCCAAAGTGCGCGATGCGAATCCCCGGCAGAGCCCGTAGGAGAGGTTCGCTCCGCTGCGCCTGCTTCAGCAATTCGAGCGTCCGGTCCGTGCTCCCGTCGTCCACCAAGATGACCTCGAGGGCGCCGGGCCAGCCCGCGAGCGCCGCACCCAAGCGCTCAACCAGCGACTGGATGTTGTCCGCCTCGTTGTAAACGGGAATGACGACGGTGAGCGAACCGTTTCCCAAATCCATTTGGAGTTTCCGGCCTCATCCGCGAATGGGTCATCCTGCGCCGCGCAACTGCCAGTCGGCAACATTCGGCCTTGATGCTGGAATTTTAGCCTAAAACGGGCCTAAACTCCTGCGGTAAGTATGGACATGCACCCTTGACGTGATTACTTCCGAGTACATCCTAAAACGTCGGGCGTGAATCCAACACCAATATGGGTGGTGTCTGACCACTGGGAGGCGAGTTATGCGAAGACCTGAATTACGGTTTGCCACGATCATTCTGGTTGGGACGCTGCTGCTCGGCGCCTGCAACCTCATCAATGGCACGCCGGACGACAATGCCATTGTTTCCGAAATCCAGGCAAAGCTTTATGAAGACCCCGTGCTGAAGACGCGCGATATCCACGTGACCTCGCAGAAGGGCGTGGTGGTGCTGACGGGGTCGGTGGCCACAGACCTCGAAAAAGGATCGGCCGAGCAGGCCGCCAACCAGGCGAAGGGCGTCAAACAGTTGATCGACCAGCTTACGGTATCGGCGCCAGCCGCTCAAGTCGCGCCTCCGGCAGCGCCAGCCGAATCCGCGGCAGCGGCGCCTGCCGCCCCCGCCGCGCGACATCACCAGAGCCGGCGCGCGCGACCCTCGCAGGCCTACGCCGACGTCCCTGCCGCTGCTCAGCGGGCCGCGGCGCCTGCAACCCCTGCGCCGGTTGAAGCAGCCCAGCCCGCGCCGCAGCCCGCGCCGCAGCCTGTACAAGCCACTGTCCCCGCCGGCACCGTGGTCACGGTGCGGATGATCGACTCCATCGACTCGGCACGCAACCATCCCGGCGATGAGTTCGATGCTACGGTGAATTCCCCCGTCGTAGCGGGAGACCGTGTGGTCATCCCGCAAGGCTCGAACGCCCGCGTGCGCCTGGTCGAAGCCAAGACCTCCGGACACATGACGGGACGCTCGGAGCTCGAAATCGAGCTGGTATCGCTGACAGTGAACGGGACCGCGTACAACGTCGAGAGCGGCACCTACAACGTGCAGGGAGCCTCGCGCGGCAAGCGTACAGCGGAAACCGTGGGCGGCGGAGCGGGCTTGGGCGCGCTGATCGGCGCGATCGCCGGGAGGGGCAAAGGCGCCGCGATCGGCGCAGGAATAGGCGCTGCGGCCGGAGCGGGCGCGCAAGCCGTTACCAAAGGCCAGCAGGTGAAGATACCGTCGGAAGCCAAGATCGACTTCACGCTCAAGGCCCCGCTCGCTGTTACGCGGAGCCACTGAGCGCGATGCTGTAGCCGTAGCCACGGTCCAGTGCCTTTCTGACCGTGGGCACTTGGGCGCCACGAAGAGCCCACGGTCAATTACAAAGCGAATTGACCGTGGCTACTGCGCTTTTCAGGTCTGCGGGTTTTCTTAACCGCAGACCTTCAGTCATGCAGACCTTCAGTTATTTACAGGCCATTTCAAAGCGCGTAAGATTACCTGCGATATTGCTCGTCACTAACCTGTTCCATCCAGTCGACAACCTTGCCGTCGAGCCTTTCCTGAATGGCGATATGCGTCATGGCCGTCGTTGGTGTGGCCCCGTGCCAGTGCTTCTCGCCGGGTGAGAACCAGACCACATCGCCTGGCCGGATCTCGTCGATCGGTCCGCCTTGGCGCCGAACCCAACCGCAGCCTGCCGTGACGATCAGGGTCTGACCGAGCGGATGCGTATGCCATGCAGTCCGCGCACCTGGTTCGAAAGTGACGCTGGCACCTTGGACAAGTGCGGGATCAGGCGTCTGAAAAAGCGGATCGATACGTACCGTGCCAGTGAACCACTCTGAGGGTCCTTTGGCGGACGGCTGCGAGCCAACTCGTTTGATCTCCATATCTGTACTCCCCTTTTTTGTTTTGCTTTCCTATCCCCTAAAGTGCGGGCAGACTAGGCGGGTTTTCTTACCGCAGACCTCCTCGGGCTTCAAGGTGAGTAGTGCAGGGGAGAGGCAGCGTGCTGTATACTCTCACTCCAGCCAGGACGCACCATCGAGAGAATCCTGGTAGAAACCCCAATTCTCGAAAGGACGCACCGGGCGCCATGAAATGTAACCGTGTGTCTCTCTTGCTGCTCTTCCTCGCTGCCGCGGTTGTTGCGGGTCTGGCCCAGTCGCCGGCGCGGCCTCAGGCCCCGCCGCAGCCTCAGCCCATTCAGTCACCGGAGGTGCAGCCTGACCATCGCGTCACCTTCCGCTTCCGCGACCCAAACGCAAGAGAGGTCATGCTCAACCGCGAGGGCGCAAAGCCGGCGCCGATGCAGAAAAACGTGCAGGGCGTTTGGAGCGTCACTACCGATCCGCTGGAGCCGGACCTTTACGGCTACTCGTTCGTGGCCGACGGAGTGAGCCTGATCGATCCCTCGAATCCCTCGATGAAGCCCAACCTGCTCGGCACGCAGAGCCTGGTCCACGTGCCCGGACCAGCTTCGCTGCCGTGGGAGGCGAGCGACGTCCCGCGCGGCGCCATCCACCATCACTTCTACAGGTCGGCGGTCGTGGGCGATGATCGCGATTATTACGTCTACACGCCGCACGCCTACGATCCTACAGCGAAGCAGCTTTACTCCGTGCTCTGCCTTCTGCACGGCTTCAGCGACGATGCCAGCGCCTGGACCGCCGTGGGGCGCGCGCACGTGATACTCGACAACCTGATCGCGCAAGGGAAGGCCAACCCCATGATCGTCGTCATGCCCCTGGGGTACGGCGCACCGGAAATCGTCTCCCGCGGGGTCGTCTCGTTTCGCGATGCCACGCTCCGCCAGCGAAACTTCAACAAGTTCCGGGATGCCCTGCTCACCGAAGTCATCCCGCAGGTCGAGGCGGCCTATCGTGTGTCAAAAGACCCCAACTCCCGAGCCATCGCGGGACTCTCGATGGGCGGCGCCGAGTCGCTGCTGACCGGCCTGAACGCGCTCGACCACTTCGCGTGGATCGGGGCTTTCAGCTCGGGCGGTCTCGGCGAGGACTTCAACGCGGAGTTCCCTGCCCTCGACTCGAAGGCCAACGCCCAACTGCGCCTGCTTTGGATCGCCTGCGGCACTGATGACCGCCTCATCGAGCTTAACCGCAAGTTCCGCGACTGGCTCAGATCGAAAGGGGTTCAGCACGCCGATATCGAGACGCCGGGCGCACACACTTGGATGGTCTGGCGGCGCAACCTGGCCAGCTTCGCTCCGCTCTTGTTCCAGGAAAATGGGCCTTGAGCGGCGGACGCGCGACCGCCGGCTAGCCCGAGACACCGAGCACGAGCCGGTCCACCCGCTTGCTCACGTCGCGGAGGTAAGCCTCGTCGCCGCCTTCGAGCTCGGTTGTGGCGGCGCCCGAGTAGCCGATTTCAGCCAGGGCTTTGCGGACTTCGGGCCAGTTGATGTCTCCGTCGCCGAGGTTCACCCACTTGTAGCCGTCTTCGAGGCGCTTGAAATCCTTCAGGTGCAGCTCGACGATCCGCCTGCCGAGCGTGCGAATCCAGTCCTGGGGATAGCCGTATAGCACCACGTTGCCGACGTCGAACCAGACCTTGACCCAAGGACTCTTGAATTCGTCGATGTAGCGGGCAAATTCCAGGGGGCTCAGAAGGAACTTGTTCCACACCTCCTCGACCGCGATCACCACGCCCGATTCCCGGGCGAGCGGGATCAGCTTCCGAATCTGCGTCTGGGACCGGGTCCAGGCGTCGTGGTAGCTGGTCTGCGGATTGACGACGGCGGGCACCAGCAGCACCGAGTAAGACTCCCACAATTTCGCGTTCCTGAGCGACGTCCGCATGCCATCGAGACTCTTCTCGACCACGGCCGGGTCGCTGCTTGAGAGGGGATATTCCCAGTGCGCCATGTTCATGACAGAATCAATCTTGATCTTGGCGTCGTCGGCGGCCTTCTTGATTTCCTCCGCCTCGTGCTGGTCGGGAGTCGTGTAGGCCTGGACCGCCTCGAAGCCCACGTCGCGGGCCATCTTGAAGCGGTCCGCGTAACTCAGTTGCTTGGGCAACATGCCCAACAAGACCCCCTTCTTGATGGGTAACGGCGAAGGCGAGGCCACGCTCGCGGACGCCCCCGACCGTCCGGCCGCAGCGCCGCCCAACGCCGCGCCGCACGCCGCGGCAACTGATGTCTTCAGAAAGTCACGTCGGGACGCTTCGTTGCTCATCTCTCCTCCACAGGACGTGAAGTCAGGAGCCAGAAGTCAGGAGGCCAGAACGGGCGCTTACATGCTCACCACCCGCACCAAAGCCCCTTCCTTTTCGAATGCCCCGAGGACTGCGGCAATTCTGTTCAACATTTGGTAAGTAACGCCAACCGCCGTTGTCCGAATCCGCGCGCACTTGATGACAACTCGCTCTCCGTTCTGCAGGTATTCGTTGCTGGCGTTATGCATCCGCTCAGCGCCCAGCGCAGCCGCTATCTGTTCAGCGCATTGACGGCCATAACGATTTGCTTTTGCCCCGCTGAATCTGTCTTGAGGCATACCTAAGCTTTTTGCTCTGGGAAACCACCACTGACTTTCGGCTTCTGACTCCTGACTCCTGTCTTCTGACTCCTTCCTTTCAGGCGAGCTTGTCGAGATCAATCTTCGCGTC
>QHZK01000274.1 GCA_003224635.1 Acidobacteriota bacterium
CGGCGCGACCGCGTTGTAGTTGGCCTCCCAGCGCATCCCGCCGGTGAGGTAGGAGAACTCGACTTCGTGCTTGCCGGCTTCCCCGGACCAAAGCCTCCAGAGCAGGGTCGGTTTCAAGAACGCCTTGGGGTCCAGGGCGTCGAAAATCGGCTTGCCGGGGAGGCCAAACTGGACCTTGCCGTCTACTTCCACGATCGGCTGACCGCCACCCTCCGGGTTCGCGTAAGCCGCCTGGGCGTAAGCATACTGCTGGCCATAGCGCTCGAAGGCGGAAGTGTGAGGAACGTACCCGCTCCGCAGGATCCTGCCCTTGACAATCCTTTTCTCGCCCGTCTGCATGGTGATTTCAAAGTCCAGCAGCTTCCCCTCCGACTTGCGCAGCAGCAGGCCTTCGCTGAGCGGATCGCTCTCGTAGTTCTGCTCCAGAATGCGGATGGAGTCCGGCTGGCGAAGCTCGCGCAAGACGACCGACTCGGGCTCCAGGTGAGCGGTGATGTCGGTCACGCGGACCTCGTTCTCGCCTTGGCTCAACTCCAAGGTGCGGTTTTCCTTCACCGCGGCGAAGTTCTGGTTGTAGACCGTGAGTTGCGTTTGTGCGTTCGCGGCGCTCACTACAAGTACGGCGACGAGCGGCAGAGACCTCATGTTAACCTCCCGGTTTCGGGCGATGCGCGCTGGCTGGACGGTGGGGAGGATGAGTGGAGAAGCCCCCGAGTTGCCTTCGTGACGCGCAGCGGCGCGCCATAAACGGAACGAACAGCCGATCATTTCTTGCAAGCTTTAAGGGTGGTTTGATTAAGATAATAGGCCCGTGGCTCTGAGGGCTAGGCGGGTTTGGGTCTTTCTTGCCGCGACGATCCCTTCTTGGGGAGCCTTATGTCTGAAGCGGTGCGCTGGGTGGCAAGGCGGGACTTGAGGAGGTCGAGTTTGCGGCTCGTCCGCTTTCCGAGTTTCTGATTAACAAAACGCCCTTTACCCATAGGAAGCCGCCTTGTAGCGGCGGTCTGCGACCGCCGAACGGCGCTCATAGAGCGCCGCTACAGCGAAGGTGCTCCCCTACTGCTGCAGAGCGGGAGCAAGCTCCCGCACTCCAAATCCTAATTCCGAACCTCGGATTGCCAGTCTCGCTCGGCGACGCACGTGCCTGACATGCGATCGTGCCAGGTGAGGCTGTCGCTATCGACCAGCGCCCACACGAACCCGAGCATCAGCGCGCTAGTGGAAACGAGATACCCGATGGCGCGCAGCACGGAATCCGTTGGCGTCGGGGAGGCGCCGTCCAGAGTTCGGACCTCGAGCCCCATCAGCAGCAGGCCGGGCGTCGCAGACACGAGAGCGGTGAAAGCGGCGAAGTAGACCAGAGTTATCAGCACGAGGATGAAACCGATCACCGCCAGGTCGGCAGGGCGCTCGGAGAAGCGGCCTCCAACTCCGTAGAAGATCGCTGCGAAGACGCCCGTCCCCCCCAGCAACACCAAGGCGTCTGCGACTGCGGCCCAAAATCGCCTGCCCAGCGGCGCCGCACTGACGGCGGGCGTTTCGTCGAAGTCAGGAACCGAGGAGGCGATCCAGGTTCCGTCTTCCAGGACATCCAGCGGCCCGGACTCGGTCGAGCGGGCTGGCAGCGGCCCGAGGGACCAATCGTCAAGTCCCGCCCCCGCCGGCCCAATTTCCTTCTCGCCCCCGACGCCAGACAGTTCAATTAACCTGTCGTTTGGGTCGCCGGGCGCAGTCCTAAAATCGAGTTCGAGCGAAGCGCCGGGATCGTACCCGCGGGAGCGCCGGCGACGGTACCGGTCGATCCGCTCGGAGAGCTCTTCACGCCAAGGATCGGAATCTTCGGGCGAAACGTCTTCCGCTGGCTGAGCCGGTCCGTCTGCGCTCAGCGGTGTCTCGGACGAGGAGTCGGTTACCGGAACATCATCGTCCTCGTTCTCCTCGATGAGCGGCTCGGCGTGGTCGGACTCAACCGGCACACCCAGGTAGGCAACGTCAGGAACGGCGTTTGAGCGCGCGGCCCCGCGGGCCGAGAAAATGGAGGGCTCGTCCAGCGGAGATTCAGGGTCTCCGCGCGGTGGCGATGCGAGCCGACAACCGCACTTCGCGCACCGTGAGAGTTCACGAACGCTTTCGAAGCCACACTTTGGGCACTTCACTGCGTGCTTGATTTCCTCCGGGCGGGCACCCCTCTCCACAGGTATATTAGCAAAACACATCGTTAGAAAAAACATCTTTCGATTAGAATGATCGTCTTGAGGCGATGGAGGCCGCTGAGCCTTTGGTGTGGAACGCGAGAAAACCCCGGTCGCGCCGGGCGTACGGCCTGATGCCGCTTCTTGTGGCTTCCCTGGCGGGAACTGCTCCTCCTGGCGCAAGAGCTGGACAGGCCCAGGCCCCGATACCGCCGCGATTCCAGGATGCGTCCCACACCGTGAGCATTCTCGCGGATTCTCAGGAAAAGGTGGAGGATACCTATCGGCTCACCGGCCATGTGGAAGTGACTTACCGCGCGATGAAGCTTACAGCCGACGAGGCCACCTTCGACGACTCTTCGGGAGAAGTCGTCGCCCGGGGACACGTTACCTTCACCGACCCGGGGGCGCGCCTCGAAGCGGACGATGCGCACTATAACGTTGAGAGCGGCACGGGCTGGTTTTTGAACGCGCATGGTTACGTCCACGCACGCGTGCGGCCGCGCTCGGGCGTGCTCGCGACCGAGAACCCTTTTTATCTGCAGGCGGAAAAGGTGGAGCGCGTGGACGACGAAGTCTACACCCTGGAACGCGGCCGCGTCACCACGTGCGAGTGCGAGAAAAAGGGCTGGTCGGTGGCTACGCGGGAGGGTCGCGTCAAAGTTGGGGACAAAGTGGTTAGCCACGGCGACGTCTTCCGCCTGCTCGGAGTCCCCTTGTTCTATGCTCCTGCCCTGGTTCACTCCATCAGCCGCGAACCCCGCCAGTCCGGGTTCCTGCTTCCCCAGATCGGCAATTCGACGCAGAAGGGGTACGTCATCGGCGACGGATTCTTCTGGGCCGTGAACCCGAGCCTGGATCTGATGATGGGGCTGGCAGAGTACAGCAAGCGGGGTGTGGCGACCACCGGGCGAATTCGCGCCCGCCCCAGCCAGACGAGCGACCTCACCGTGGACTACGTCGGCGTCAGGGACAAAGGGAACACCACGTGCCCTGCCAGCGCCGCTGCGCTCGGGACTTGCATCGGTCGAGCTGGCGGGGAGAGCCTGCGGGCCACTGGGCAGTCGGCTGACCTGGGATACGGATTCCGCGGGGTCCTGGACGTAGACTACATCAATACGCTCGCCTTTCGCCTGACCTTCAGCGACAACTTCACCCAGGCCGTCGCCTCCGAGGTCCACCAGCGGGGTTCCCTGACCAAGGATTTTGACGCCTACAGCCTGAATCTGTATGTTTCGCGCTACCAGGATTTTCTCTCCACGGCGCAAACGCCCGGAAATTCGGTTGTCATTCAGGAGACGCCGAGCTTTTCATTTTCCGGAATTGACAAGCAGGCGGGACGGTCGCCGTTTTATTTCGCTTTTGAGGCGTCTGCCGGAGGCGTGGCTCGCACCGAGCCCGGCTTCGAGTCAGACGTTTCCGAGCGCGTCGACCTCCACCCGCAGGTCACGCTGCGCTCGAAGCCTCTGTGGGGTTTTCACTTCACGCCTGAGGTGGGACTGGACGCCACGCATTATGGCACGAGCCTCCGGCCGGACCACGGACCGATCAGTCGGGCGTTGGGCGAATTCTCCCTGGATGTGCGGCCTCCCTCCCTGGAGAAGATTTTCTCCAAGCCAGTCCACGGCTACCGCATCAAGCACGTGATCGAGCCGGACGTCCGCTATCGCCTGGTCCGGGCGAGCGATCGGGAAGACATCGACAACATCATACGGTACGACCAGGCGGATATCTTCGCCGAGACCAACGAAGTCGAATACAACCTCACTAATTCGTTATTCGTCCGCAAGAATGTTCCCGAAGGGACGGACAAGCCTCAGGCGCGCGAGTGGGTCTCCTTGCGCCTCTCCCAGAAGTATTACTTCGATCCCACGTTTGGCGGCGCGCTTCAGCCGGGCAGCAAGGTGGTTTTCGACCCCACGATTTCACTCACCGGATTCGCGTTTGCCCAGGGACGGCGGCTGTCGCCGCTGGTATCCGTGCTGAAGTTCGCGCCCTTTTCCAACTACGACACGGAATTGCGCGCCGACTTCAATCCCAGCGGAGGCGGGGTGCTCAACGCCGGCATCACCTCGCGCGTACACCGTGGGCCGCTGGGCCTCTCGGTTACGGACTTTTTTGTCAATCGCACGGCCACGCTGCCGACCCCGGTCGCGCCCTCGGTCCCGCTCTCCCAACTGCGATCGTTCAACCTGCTGCGCACCGTGGCCACCTGGGGCGACGTGAGCCGCAAGGGCCTGAGCGGCGCTGTCGGGCTTGACTACAACTTCGCGCAGGGAATCGCCCACCAGGTGGTCGGCCAGACCAGCTATAACTTTGGTTGCTTTGCGTTCGACCTCGAGTACCGGCGGTTTGCGCTGGGGACCCTGCGGCGAGAAAATGTGTTTCGCGTGGCGCTCTCGCTCGCCAACGTCGGCGCCTTCGGCAATTTGCGGTCGCGCGAGCGATTACATCTACAGTGATCGGGAACTCGCCGTTGTTTCTGTGGAGAATCGCAAAATGCAGTGACGATCATCCGCCGTAGCGGCGCTCCCTCAAGTGGCCCAATTCGTTTACAATGGCCTTCTGTCAGCGGGAACCCTGGATGGAACCCGCAAACGGGGTGAAAAGACTTGCCATTTCCCACCCACCGCCTTCGCCGTTTGCGCCGCACGGAGGCGCTGCGCGGCATGGTTCGCGAGACCCGGTTGAGCGCGCGTTCGCTCGTCTATCCACTTTTTGTGTGCCCGGGCTCGAAAGTGAAGGACGAGATCAGCTCGATGCCGGGCAACTACCGCTGGTCGGTGGACCTGCTGGCGGAGGAAGGGAAGCGCGCGCATGACCTCGGGATCCCGGCAGTGATCCTGTTCGGTATTCCAGAAAGCAAGGACGACGTGGGTTCGGGCGCCTACGACCCGGACGGCATCGTTCAGCGCGCCGTTCGGGCTTTGAAGAAAGCCGTGCCCGGCCTGCTCGTAATCTGCGACGTCTGCCTTGACGAATACACCAGCCACGGCCACTGCGGCTTGATTAAGAACGAAGAGGTTGACAATGACTCTACGCTGGAGTTGCTGGCCAAGACCGCCCTCACCCAGGTCAGGGCGGGCGCGGACATCGTGGCCCCTTCGGACATGATGGATGGCCGCGTGGGACGCATCCGCAGCGAGCTCGACGCGCGCGGATTTACGAACGTCCCTATCCTGGCCTACTCGGCCAAGTACGCTTCGGCGTTCTACGGGCCGTTCAGGGAGGCGGCTGACTCGGCGCCCAAATTCGGCGACCGGAAATCCTATCAGATGGATCCTGCCAACCAGCGCGAGGCCCTGCGGGAGATCGCTCTCGACGTCGAGGAGGGCGCCGACATCATCATGATCAAGCCCGCGCTGCCTTATCTCGACATCATTGCGCTCGCGCGCCGCCAGTTCGACGTCCCCATCGCCGCCTACCAGGTCAGCGGTGAATTCGCGCTCATCGAGGCCGGGGCGAGGCTCGGCTGGATCGACCGCGAGCGGATCATGATGGAAACCCTGCTCTCCCTCCGGCGCGCCGGCGCGGACATCATCCTGACCTACTTCGCGAAGGACGCCGCGCGATTGTTAGGGTGCTGAGTTTCATCCAGCTTATACTCGCGATGACCCGCCGTCTTCACATCGGCGATACTTGACGTAAGGTCCAAGCGTGGAAGTCCGGTACGAGCTCAGACAGGAAGACGTTTCCGACGCGCTCCGGGCCGTACCGGGCCGTACGAGCGCCGCAGTGGGTCACGTTCCTGTTCTTCCTACTGCTCGCGCTTCTGTTCCTTGTGGGGATCTACCTGATTGACCATGACTTCTCCGTAGCTGGATGGATCTGGTTGGCATTGTCGTTTGCGATTGGTATCGCCACGTATGAAGCCCCCCGGATTCAGGCAGTCAGGGCTATTAGACGGATTCCTTCGCTTCAAGGAGAAATTGTCCTTATCCTCAACGAGGAAGGCATTACGGGAACGTTTCCGACCGGGAAAACTCAGTTGGAGTGGCGAGCGTACACGAAGTACAGGGAGACGGCAAACTTGTTTTTGTTGTTCGTTGCACCGTCCAGATACACGTTGATTCCCAAAAGAGTAATGTCGCCAAAACAGATTAATGACTTGCGCATGCTGCTGAATGCGAGAATTCCAGCAAAGCAGTCTAACTAAGCCTGTTCAACTGACCTAAGCCGGTTGATGCCGGCCAATTTGCCTCTCTACACCGGAAAATTGACGAGACGCCTTGGTCGCACACGGCAGCCGTATGAGCATCGTGACCGTCTTCGGCAGCTCCCTTCCCAATCCCGAGAGCGCGGTCTACACAGAGGCTCGGCGTCTTGGCCAGTTGCTCGCCGAGAGCGGCTTCAGCGTTGCCAACGGCGGCTACGGTGGCCTGATGGAAGCCTCGGCGCGGGGCGCGCGCGAGGCAGGAGGGCACACGATCGGTGTCACCTGCGCGATCTGGCCGCAGGCCGCGAACCCCTGGATCGTCGAGGAGGTGCGCGCCAATTCGTTCCCCGAGCGCATCATGAAGCTCATCAACCTGGGCGACGCTTACATTGTCCTGCCGGGCGGGACAGGCACGCTGGCGGAGCTTGCGTTGTCCTGGGAAATGATGAACAAAGCGAGCCTTGCCGAGACTGTAGGCGGGCGAAAACCTCTCCTCGTCGTGGGCCCTTATTGGCAAGCCGTGATCGAGTCTCTAAAACAAGAAGGGAGCCTTGTTGCGCCCGGTTCAACGTGGCGCGCGCCCGCGCTGGACATCGTCACGCTGGTCGCCGACGCGGCTGACGCGACGGAGAGGTTGCGGAATTGGAAAGCGCGCTGCTTCGCGTTGTAGCGCCGGGCTTCGGCCCGGCACGTGACCGACCCCTGGCTCCGCTGAGGCCAAGCCCCTCACCCCCTTCCCCTCTCCCGCGAGGGGAGAGGGGAGAGAAGCCCTATTCATACCCCTTCCCCTTGTGGGAGAGGGTGGCGGCGCCGGGTGAGGAGTTTTGCGGTCACTCTAATTGCCAGCGCTCATCAGCTCGTTAGTCAAGAAATACAGACCGACTGAAATACTGGAAGCGCAATAGCTACCGCTCCTCCATCTCGACCTCGCGCTTTTTGTGTTTGGGTGGCTTCTGCTTGCGGCT
>QHZK01000275.1 GCA_003224635.1 Acidobacteriota bacterium
CGGCCGCATTCGAGGTGGGTAACGAAAGACATCGTCAGTAGTCAGCAGTCAGTTGTCCTCAGTCCTTCGTCATTCGCTGTAGCGGCGTCTATGAGCGCTGAAAAACGGCGCTCGCAGACCGCCGCTACAGAAAACGTCAGTAGCACTGCGACCCGAATAAATTACAATGGGAAGTCGGCGGAGAACAACTGTAACCGGATCGGAAGAGGCATGGGCAAAAACGACGAACCACGGACCAAGGACGAAGGACAAAGGACACAGGACACAGGACAAAGAGCCAAGGCCGTTCGTTTACTCGCCATCGATCTCGACGGGACGCTGCTCGACAGCCGCTCGGAAATCTCGCCTGCCAACCTGCAGGCCCTGGCGGAGGCTTCGGCGCGCGGCGTCCAAGTGCTGATCGTGACCGGCCGCCGGTTTCACTCCGCGCGGCCGTTTGTCGCGCAGCTTCCCTGCCCCGTCGCCGTGATCTCCTCGAACGGCGCGCGAATCGCCACTTCGTCCGGCGGGGTGCTTTATCGGAATTTCCTTCCCGCCGCCGTGGCGCGACAGGCCCTCGAAATCGCCAGCGAATACTGGCCTTATGCGGTGGCAATCTTTGACGTGCCGGGCCGGGGCCAAGTCACCATGCACGAGGGCGCCGTGATCGAAGGGCCGCTCGGCTGGTACCTGAAAAGCGCCCCCGAATGCCTGGCCCAGGTAGAGGAGTTTGACGCGGCCATCACCCAGGACCCGATCCAGGTCCTATTCGGCGGCCCTCCGGCCCGCATCGCGCCGCTCGAACCCGTGCTGCGCGCCTCGGCGGCCATTTCGAGCATCCACCTGACCTGGACGAAGTATCCAGCTCGCAACACCTCCCTGCTCGACGTCATGAACAAGGGCTGCTCGAAGGGAAGCGCGCTCGCCGTCTGGGCCCAACGCACCGGCATCGACCCGAGCGAGATCATGGCCATCGGGGACAACTTCAATGACCTCGAGATGCTCGAGTTCGCTGGGCGGCCTGTGTTGATGGGGAACTCGGACCCGGCCCTGGGGCGGGATGGGTGGGCCGTCACAGCTTCGAATGATGAGGACGGCGTGGCGCGGGCCGTCCGCACCTACGTTTTGGGCGAGTAGGGCTTGGTAGCGCCGCTTCCGCACGGCTGGCGCAGACCGTGGATTTTGACGGTCTGCGATTTCCCGAAAAGACTGGCTGGGCGAGCGGTCGGTTCGCTTCGCGAGATCGCAGACGCTCAACGGCAAGCGTCTGCGCCGGCCGGTTGAATCTTGCACTACTACCGCTACTGATCGATAACCTCGGTCCCGGCGGGTGGAGCGAACTTGAAGAGCGCGGAGGCGAGCGCAACATCTCTTTCAATGCGGTCGAAACGGAACTCCATAACGCTGCGGTCGGGATAGAAGACCACCAGGCGCCGGACGTCGAACTGGGGGGTCACCTCCATCAGGACCTGGCTGTATTCCTCTTCGTACCCATGCTTGGGATAGCCTCGCAACACACGGTCTCCGGGCTCGGCCTTCAGCGCTTGATCGGCAAACTCGATCTTGGAAAAAATTCTGTGCAAGTCGAAGTGCGACACGAGCAGCGGGAAAGGCACGCGCGGGTCGTCCATCGATTTCACCGGCGAGCGCGTGGCTTGCTTTTCCTCGGGAATGTAAAGCCACAGTTTCTTCCCGTCGGAGACCACCAGTTTGTCCTTGGGCTCCCGGTAGTCCCAGCGCATCAGGCCGCCGCGCGCAAAATACGCCGTGCCGGACTCAACTCGCGTGGTCTCGCCCCAGGCGTACGTCTGAGTAAAGGCCGCGCGCAAGGTCCGCACGGACCGGTAGCGCGCCTCGATTCCACGGACGAACTGATCGAGTTCCGCGGCGGGCCGCGTGGCGCCTGCAGCCAGAAGGCCGCCCGCCATGAGAGGCGTACCGAGGGCGATCAGCCACCGCGATGTCTGTCGCGGCGCTCGAAGCCTGCCCTGTAAGGGAGCGCCGATGAACGTCTGTGGTCGGCGCCTGACACCTGACACCTGAAACCCGGCACCTGTCCGCGCCGACCACGCGGCCGGCAGCGCCACGGGAATCTCGACTTCTCCGAAGCGCTTGAACATCCAATTGGCCAGCCCGTAACTCACGGGCGCGAGGACGAGCCCGGCCACGCAATCGACCAAATAATGGTAGCGGAGATACACGGTCGAGACCCACAAGCTCAAGACGAGCGGCGCAAGGACCCAGGCCAGCGGGCGCGAATTCCGCCGGGCGTACAGCCACACCACAAACGAAATCCCCACGTGCAGGCTGGGGAACACGTCCCGCCGGATGCGCGCAAAATCCATGAACTCGACCTGCCTGTTGAACACGCCGAGCGGCTGCGCGAGCGGCACGGTGTACTGGTGGCGAAGCGTGTACATCGGCCCGATGGCGGGAACCACGAGGTAACCCAGCAGCCCGAAAAAAGAGACGACGAGCACGCCGCACATCATCTCGCGGAATCTTCCCCGCGGCCGCCGAACATAAAGAAAGCAGGCGACGAGCGGGATGTTGAAGATGTGGTAGGCGTAGGCAAATTCCATCCACCCGGTCAGCGGCGGGCTGATGAAGCGCTGGATCGCAACACTCGCCTGAAAATGAAACAGCCTCTGGTCGAGCGCGATCAGCGCCGCGTCGCGGTCCGTGGTGATCAAAAGATGAGTGGCGTCGCCCCAAAGGGAATAGTACATGAGCAGAATCACCAGGAATGGGAACCAGTCCCTGACGATCTCCCAATACGGGCGCACAAAATCCCAGAGGTCGGCGCGCTGTCCGTTCGCCGACGGAGCCGCCCGGGCTGCGACCGCGCTCGCTTCCGTCGCTGCGTGCCCGGCAGGCTCCCTTCGTCCAGCCACAAAGTAGTGCACCAGCTCCTTCGCCAGCAGCAAGGATACCGCCGGAATGATGATGAGCACGTCGGCCGGGCTCACGTTTTCCCGGCGCAGCTCGCGGAAGAAGATCTTCACGGCCAGCGTGAGCAGGAAGAACACCAGCGCCACGAGGTCTTCTAGTCGCAGCCGAAGCGTAAAGTGGCGGTCCCACGTCCTGGGCATAGAGCATCAAAGAGCAGTCGAAAGTCGACAGTTGAAAGTTGAAAGTCAAAAAGGTAACCGTCCTCGTAGTCATGATCCATGCGTCCCGTCATTCGTAATTCATCATTCATAATTCATCATTCACCATTCGTACTTCAGTCCGGCTTCAGTGCGCCGCTCCGTACAGCGCCTTCAGGTCTCGGAACCTCTGGCGAGCGTCAGCAGGGAAAGGGAACTTCTCCGTCTCATTCAAGACTGCGAGCGCCCTTGCGCGCTCTCCCCTCAGGAAATAGACCTGCGCGAGCCCTCTCACAGCGTGCTCCTGGCTGGGGAACATCTGCAGGACGGCCAGAAAGCGTCGCTCGGCCTCGGGATATTTCTTCTGGTTAAGATGCGCCATTCCTTCGAGCACGTAGGGCGCGGCATAATCGCGGTTTTCCTTGATGAGCTGCCGGGTGAGGAGAATGACCTGGTCGTACTCGGCCAGGAAGAAATGGGCGAACGCGAACCGCAAAGCATCCTCCTCCTCCAGCCGGCCGCCGCTCATGGACCTGAACGCCGGCTCATCTTCGAGCATCGACGCGAACTGCTGCTGGGAAAACTTGCTGCGCGCCAGTGTCTGCCAGTAGCGAAGCACGCCCGGACGCAACTGGACCGCCCTCCGAGCGTTCGCATAGGCGCGCCGTGCCTCGGAGTGCGCCAGGTTATCCTGGCTGGCCCAGAAGTAGAATTGCGCGGCGAGGTCGTAGCCCACGCCTCGGGCGCCGAGCGCCGCCAGAGCCAGGAGAATAGCGTACAGGACGCCTCTTGACCAAGCCAGCCGCCGGGCCAGCCGCCGGGATTTGGCAGCCTGCCCGTCAGCCCGCAGGCCGCCGATACCCTTGGCTGCGAGCACGGCGAGGAAAACGAGGCTCAGCGCCTTCATCGCTTCCCAGAAGATGAATCGGAGGGAGTCCACGCCTGTTGTCCTCTATCAGTTGATGATTACTGAGATCGGCGAAATGCGGTGAGAGGCCCCTCACCCCCGGCCCCTCTCCCGCGAGGGGAGAGGGGAGCAAGACTCGAATTCCTGGCCCTCGCCCCTTGCGGGAGAGGGTGGCCGGAGGCCGGGTAAGGGGATTCGTTCGTCACTCTGTTGTGCAGACCTCCGTAAAGTAGTAGCCCTATTGAAGCACTCGTAAGTCGACCTTGCTCGACGAAGCCAAACCCGCGCGGCCGCCCGCGCCGATGACGTACGGGGCGCCCGACGGATCCCTGGGCGCGGCGCGCAGGAGTCCGGATTTTACGACATCCTGAAACGAACCGGCCGGGTGACCTTGGCTGACGAGGAATCGAGCCAGCAAGTTGTCGAGCGTCTTGATCTGTTCCGCGGCCTCCAAAGCCGCCAAGTGGTCGAGAGCGGCCTGGCGCAACTGGTCGTTCTCCGCGTGGCGATAGATCTCCGCCCACAGCAGCCGGGACGTCTCGAGCTCCCCGCCTTTCGCGGCCACCGCCGCCGCCATGGCTTTCATCCACGGCAGCGCTCCCGGCCGTTCGCCGCCCACCTCGAACGCACGGGCGGCGCGCGCGTAATCCTTCAAGTCCCAGTAGTAGATAAACCCCACGTCCTGCCACAGGCGCCAGTAATCAGGATTAGCCACGATGCCCCGGCTAAGTAATTCTAGCGCCATCTTGGGGTGGCCCGCGCCCCCGGGAGGTTTCTCGGCGAGGAAGACAGCCCCGTACCGGTACGCGACAATCAGGTGCGGGTCGAGCGTGGTCGTGACCCGGAGCAAGGGCCCCAACAGCTCGAATCGCGACGAGCGCGCCAGGCGCTGCCGGCCGAAGTACTGCACGGCGCGCGTCCAGTAAATATCGGCCAGCAAGCCTTCGTAACCCAAAGTGAGGCGACGCAGGACTTCACCCGGAGGGACAGAGGCGGCTTCCGCGAAGCGGGCGAGACTCCCCTTCTCCCGATCGATTCCCCGCTGAACGGGCACGAGAGCGAGAAAGCACAGCGCCAGCAGAATCCAGCACGCGGCTCGCGGGGAGCGCCATCCAGCGCTAGGCTTGGCAACCACGCTGGTCATCGGAATTCGCGCCCCTCGAAAATCAGAATCGTGCCCGAGACCAGTACGGTCGCGTAGAGGAGCGCATACAGGGTGTTCGAGACCACAAGGTACCGGGGAATGTCTTCACCGTGCGCCGCGAGCGAGATGGCATTGAAGTCGCTGAAATTCGGCAGCACGTAGTAGAGCAAACCGGTTGTACGCTCCACCGCTACGCTTCGGGCCGCGTGGCCCAGCTCGCGGAGATCGCTCGAGAAGTTCCCGATGACGTACAGCGCGAGCGCGTACAGGGCCGAGAGCGCGGGTGTCGAAATCGACGAGAACAGCAACGCCACACCGGTCACCAGGGCGAGTTCCAGCAGGATGAAGTAGACAGCTCGAAGCGCGTTCCAATCGCCCGCGTCCAAGCTGCGCTTCTGGTAAAGAAGCGCCACGTAAAACGCGAGCGTCATGATGCCCGTATTGACGGCGAGGGTCAGCAGGAGGCCGCAGTACTTGCCCACGATGAATTCGGCCCGCCGGACGGGCTTCGAGAGAATGTTGTTGATGCTCCGCTTCTCGATCTCCTTCGATACCAGCCCGGTGCCAAGGAAAATCGCCATCACCAGCCCGATCGCGGAAATGGCGCTCAAACTGAGGTTCACCAGGATCATCCGCTCGATGCCCACCGAGATGTAGCCCAAGAGAATCGACGCGCCGATCAAGAGCAGCGCAAACACCACAAGGCTGTAGAGCACGTTGTCGCGGACCGACTCCTTGAAGGTGTGAAGCGCGATCGCGGCGAGCCGGCCGGCGGAATCGCGGAGGCGAGAGGGAAACAGAGCGAGATTCTTCGCTCCGCTCAGAATGACAAGCGAAGGGCTCAGAATGACAGACGAAGGGGTCGTTTCTGCCGCCGAATTCCCAGTTTCCGATTTCCGGTTGCTGGTGTCCTTATTTCCGCCGCGAACCCGATCGACGAAATAATCCTCGAGCGACACTCTGACCGGATTGACGGAGACGATCCGGGCGCCTTGGTGAAGCGCCCCGTCCAGAATCCTGTTGACGTCGCATTCTGCGGGAATCGCGAATCGAACGCGGCGGCCCGTCCGGACCCGCGAGCGTGATAACGGCGCGAGTTCACCGACCAGCTCGGGCGCAGGGTCTTCCAGGACAATTTCCACCGTCTGAACTTGCAAGCCGAGGATCTGCCTCAGCTCCCCGCACCCCTCGAGTCTCCCTTGGTTCAGAATCGCAACGCGGTCGCACAGCATTTCAGCGTCGGAAAGAATGTGGGTGGAAAAGAAAACCGTCTTGCCCTCGGCCTTCAGTCGCAGGATAAGATCACGCACTTCCCTCCGCCCCAGAGGGTCGAGGCCCGACATCGGCTCGTCGAGGAAGAGCACCTCGGGGTCGTTGATCAGCGCCTGGGCGATCCCTAGCCTTTGCGTCATGCCCTTCGAGAACTTCCCCAGCGGAACGCGGCGCGAGTCCGAGAGTCCAACCCGCTCGATTAATTCATCGACGCGGCGTCGGCGCTCGGAAGCGGCCAGCCCGAAAAGCTGTCCCGCGTAATTCAGGAACTCTTCGGCGGTCAGGTGATCGTAGAAGTACGGATTTTCAGGAACGTAGCCGACGCGCGCGCGCAGAGAAACATCGCCCGCGTCGCGCCCCAGGATCCGGGCCGTCCCCGAGGTCGGGAAAATCAGCCGGAGAAGGATTTTGAGCGTTGTGCTCTTGCCGGCGCCGTTGGGCCCCAGCAGACCGAAGATTTCGGACCCTTCGACGCGCAGGTCGAGCCCGTCGAGGGCGCGCTTGGGCCGGCCACGCCAGAACCCCAAACGATAGTCTTTGGTGAGCCCTACGGTCTCAACGGCGAACATAACCGTAAATCATGCCGCGCAGGAACACGTCATCCGCTCGCCAACAGCTAGGGAGATCATCGCGCGCGATGGCTAGCCTAACCGCCGATGGGCGGGTCCGACGCGGAGGCCTGCTGCGTCGAGTTCTGGCGGATCACCGCGGTTTGGTCGGTGAAATAGTAGTTCGTGCCCGTGGTCCCCACGGTGACCGGGTTGGCGTTGACCGAGTAAGTGTTGTACCGCCCGCTCGAATCGGCCGTGGCGGCGTAGACAAAGCTGTAGCCCTGCTTGTTGCCTGCCGCCAGGTCGCTAGGAATCACCCCTGCCGCCGAAGCCCCACCGTTACCGGAAGCCGGCGGGCCCAGGGCCGCCAGAGTCGGGCTGTAGCCGGTGTTGTACGTCGAAGCGTAAATAATCTCCCCTGAGTCGATGGTACGAAGCGAACCGACTGCCGACGCTTGGTTCGCCGCCATGCGCGACTTGAGGAGGTTCGGAATGGCGATGGCCGCTATGATCAAAATGATCGCGACCACAATCAGCAACTCGATGAGCGAAAACCCTTGGGAATCCTTCTTCATATGTTCCTCCCTTCCAGAATCCCATCCCGGTTTTGCGGGTTGGTGCTAACCCCCTATGCAGTTCACTTGCCAGCGCGTCAGTACGCTGGCGCACCCAGGGTTCTGCGCCTATCCCATTGAATCCATAGCTGTTGATGAGGCCATCTCCAGAGCGAACAAATACCCAGCCCGCCCGATCCGGCGGACTGTCCGCCGCGATTTGCCACCCGCCGGGTGACAAATTTTGTCACTGTCGCAACTGTCATTCCGAGGAGCCGTAGGCGACGAGGAATCTCGTACGTGTCATATTTGCAGAGCTCGAGATTCCTCGCTCCGCTCGGAATGACATAGCGCGAGAGCGTTTTTCAGCAGCTTGCTAGCCTAGTTTACAGATTATACTTCTTGGCGTAATGGCGGAAAGAACGGTAAGAGACATGGAGAAGCTCTGCGGCGCGCGTGCGGACCCCCCCTGCCACGCGTAAGGCTTCCTGAAGATACTGTTTCTCGATCGTGGCGACCTGGCTTTCGAAGTCGATTCCCGCTTCGGGTATCCGGATGTTCTTCTCTTGGACGAGCGAAAACCCCCGCACGGCATCCGGCAGATGCTCCAAGCGCACCAGACTGTCTTGCCCGTTATTCACGGCCACCACGCGCTCGATTGCGTTCTCGAGCTCGCGCACGTTTCCCGGCCACGAGTAGCGCGTCAGGGCGGACATCGCTTCGCGGTCGAAGTCGTGGAGCGGCTTGCCCATCTGGAGGGCGAATTTTTGGAGGAAATGCCGCGCCAGGGGTTCGACATCTTCGGTGCGCTCGCGCAAGGGCGGAACGCGAATCGGCACGACGCTGACGCGGTAGTAGAAGTCCTCGCGAAACTGTCCTGCTTTGACCAAGCCCTCGAGGTCGCGATTCGTCGACGCAATCAGCCGCACGTCGACCGGCACGTCAACGGCGCCTCCCAAAGGCCGCACGGTGCGCTCCTGCAGGACCCGCAGCAGCTTCACCTGCATCAGCGGGCTCGTGTCTCCGATCTCGTCCAAAAAGAGGGTGCCGCCGTTCGCGGATTCGATGATGCCCTTCCGGTTGGTGTCGGCGCCGGTAAACGCCCCTTTGAGATACCCGAACAGCTCGCTCTCGAGCAGCGTCTCGGGAAACGCGCCGCAGTTGATGGAAACGAAGGGCCGCTCGCGCCGCTGGCTGGCCTCGTGAATGGCGCGCGCCACGAGCTCCTTGCCCGTGCCACTCTCGCCCGTAATCAGGATGGTGCTGGTGGTGGGGGCGACGGTGCGCACCAGCTCCAGAATGGCCTGAATCTTCACGCCGCGCCCCACGATGTTGTGGTGCGCGAAGACGCGCAGCAGCTCACGCCGGAGGCGCACGTTCTCCTCGCGCAAGGCCAGTTCCTCGAGCGCCCGCGCCACCACCAGCCTCAGCTCCTCCACCAGCTTGTCCGTCTTGATCACGTAGCGGTATGCTCCAAGGTTCAGCGCCTGGATGGCCGTGGTCATGGTAGGGACCGCAGTGATCAGAATGAACGCCGCGGGGCTGCCCGTCGCCCGCGCGTGTTTCAGCAAGTCGATGCCGCTCAGGTCCGGCATGCGAATGTCGGAGATGATCAGGTCGTGGGCGTGCGTATCGATCTTTTTCAGCGCCGCCTGACCGCTCGAAACCGTCTCCACCGTGTGCCCGTCCTTGCGAAACGCTATTTCGAGCATCTGGCAGAGCGAGGGTTCGTCATCAACAACCAGCAACCGAGCCATTGACTTTTACTACCACGAATCCGCATAGAATAGTAGTTGTCAGTTGTCAGTTGTCAGTTTTCAGTTGTCAATAAGGAGCCGGAGCAGAGCTTTTTACTGACAACTGAAGACTGACGACTGAAATACTTCGACATGATGACCCTTGGGGAAACTCTCATCGCCGTCTGGCATCAAGCGCTTGCCGACGAGAGGCCGGCCGTCGAGCTGGAAGGAAAGCGCCACCGCGTCGAAAAAACCAGCGGGAAAAGGCTGCGCACGGTGAGCTTTGATTACGGCGCGCACCGCATCACCGGGATCGAGCAGAACCCGCGAACGGCTTCAACGGCTTCGCGCTGGGCGGAGATGGCTCGCCAGGGGAAGCGGATCATGCAGTTCAGCTTCGAGGGCCGGTACGTCGGCAATGTCAGCGAAGGCAAGCTGGTACGCTGTCCCACGTGGTCCGCTCTGGGACTGCCCGATTGAGCGCGAATGATGAATGATGAATTATGAATTGTGAATGGCGAATTGCGGACGCCCGAGGATCGAGTCGCGAGCTGGGAGTAGCGGATCACGAACACGATGCGGCTCTTTGCGGTCCGCTATTCGTGATTCGCGATTTACCATCCGTCGGCAAATTGATCATTCACCGGTCATCATTCATAATTCATCATTCAAGGTGTTATGAAGGCTTGCCTGCTCCATTCACCGGCGCCGGTTGAAACGAAGCCGCTCCACCTCACGGACGTCCCGGACCCGGAACCGGCGGGAGATCAAGTGCTGGTGCGGGTCGGCGCCTGCGGCGTGTGCCGCACGGACCTGCACGTGGTCGAGGGCGAACTGCCTCCACGCAAGTCGCCGGTAGTCCCCGGGCACCAGATCGTGGGCAGGATCGAGCGGGTGGGCGACGGCGTGACGCGATTTCGCGCCGGCGACCGGGTCGGGATTCCGTGGCTACATCGCACCTGCGGCGTCTGCGAGTACTGCCGGGCGGGCAAGGAAAATTTGTGCGACAACGCCGCCTTCACCGGCTACGTGGTGGACGGCGGCTACGCCGAGCTTGCGCTCGCGCCCGAAAAATTCGCCTACCCGATCCCGAACGGTTTCCCGGACGAGCAGGCTGCTCCGCTTTTGTGCGCCGGGATTATCGGCTTTCGGTCGCTGCGGCTCTCGGGAATTCAGCCCGGCCAGCGTTTGGGGTTCTACGGATTCGGCGCCGCCGCGCACGTGGCCATCCAAGTGGCGCGCCACTGGAACGTGGAGGTCTACGCCCTGACGCGCGATCCGCGGCACCAGCGCCTCGCGCGCGAGATGGGCGCGGTGTGGGCGGGCGGGACGGCTTCCGGGCCCGCAGGAGGCGGGACCGACCCTCCCGTGAAACTCGACGCTGCCATCATCTTTGCTCCCGCTGGCGAGCTCGTGCCCGCCGCCCTCAAGGCCGTGAAGAAGGGTGGAACAGTGGCGCTCGCGGGCATCCACATGAGTCCCATTCCGCCTCTCGAATACAGCCTGCTCTACCACGAGCGCGTCCTCCGCAGCGTCGCCAATAACACTCGCCAGGATGGCAAGGACTTCCTTCGCATCGCCGCCGAAATCCCCATCCACACCGAGATCGAGGTCTTCCCGTTGCGCGACGCCAATCGCGCCTTGAACGCGCTCAAGAACGACGCGATCCGCGGGGCGGCAGTGCTCCAGGTTCACGCCGAATGACGCCGCCTCACTCGGAAAGTTGTAGCGGAGGCCTTTACGGCTCTCCCCTTTGCTTGACGCGCCAGCGCTTATCTCCTAGACTAGATTATTGCCGGCGTCTGGACGGCTTTCCCGATGCGACATCGATGGTGGGTCGCTGCGATTGCAGGCCTGCTCCTGGCCACACCCTGCGCCTCTGGCCAGGACGGCGTGAAGTTTTTTCCGCTCGACCAGGTCCGCGCGGGACTGAAGGGAGTGGGCCGCACCGTCTTCGAAGGCGACCGGATTGATGAGTTCCAAGTCGAGATTCTCGGCGTCCTCAAGAACGCCGTTGCCCCCAAGCAGGACCTGATCCTGGCGCGGCTTTCCGGCGGTCCGCTTGAAAAGACCGGCGTGATCGCCGGAATGAGCGGCAGCCCGGTTTATATCGAGGGCAAGCTGGTCGGCGCCGTAGCGCGGGCCTTTCCCTTTGCCAAGGAGGCGATCACCGGCATCACTCCGATCGAGCAGATGGTCCAAGTGGTCCCGGAAGCGGTGCGCGCGTCCGCGCAAAGTGCGAGCCAACAGCAGCAAGGCTGTCTGGCAGCGAGCAGTTCGCAGACATCAAAAACCGATGTCTGCGCCACCCCGTCGGCAGGCCAGCAAACCCGGCCAAGGCCTCTCGCATCGAGCAAGGGGTTCCGGATCGTGCTCGGACCCCGCGGTTCCTGGGATACAGCCCGCCTGATACCCCAAGAGGACGAACATCCCCCATGGGAGAGGTTGCTGCCGGCGACCTCGACCGCCGGCGACGGCTCTGCGGGCTCGCTTCAGCTTCCGGGGCTTGCGTTACAGCTGCCTTTGAGGTTCGGGGGCTTCTCGAGCGAACTCATCCAGAGTTATGCGCCGGTCTTCCGCGCCATGGGCTTCGAACCCATGGCGGGCGGGATCCTCTCCGGCAGCGGACCGGAGGAGAGTAGCAAGACAAGCTCCGAAGCCGGCGCCGCGATCGAACCCGGCTCGATGGTCAGTCTCTTCCTGGTCCGGGGCGATTTGAACCTTAATGCGGACTGCACCGTCACCTACCGGCAGGGCGATCACATCTACGCCTGCGGCCACCAGTTGCTGGTGGCAGGGCCCCTCGCGATTCCGTTTGCGCACTCGAACGTGTTGCTGACGGTGCCGAGCCTTGCCAGTTCGTTCAAGATCGATGCTCCCGGGCCGAGTGTGGGCAGCATCCATCAAGACCGGTTCTCGGCGATCTATGGCGTGGTGGGCGATAAGGCTGCCATGATCCCCGTTCATTTTGAGCTTGACTCCACCCTGAACACCAAAGCTCGCTATAACTTTGAGCTGATCCAGGACCCTTTTCTCTCGCCCTTCCTGCTGAACATCTCCCTGGTCTCGGCGCTGGGTTCGACGGAGCGCATGGTGGGACCCGCAACACTCCAAGTGAAGGGCCAGATCCACCTTTCCACCGGAGATTCGGTGGACCTCGAGGACGTGGTCTCCGGAGACATTAACGCCGCGAACGCGGCCAGCTTCGCGGTCTCTACGCCTCTCAGCCACGTGCTCTCGAGCGGCTTCGCCGACCTGTTCGTGAAAGGCATCGACGTCTCGGTGGTCTCGCTGAACGAGTTGCGATCGGCAACCCTCGATCAGGTGTGGAGTACCAAATTGGAGGTCCGGCCGGGCGACCACATTGAAGTGACCGCGGTGCTCCGTATGCCTTCGGGGGAAAGCGTGACCCAGAAAATTCCGGTCGACATTCCCGAGAGCGTCACCGACAAGCACCTGACACTGGTGGTCGGAAGCGGTCAGACCATCAACGCGCTCGAAAACCGGCTCACGCCTCTTTCCGCGCCGCCGCGCGACCTCCGCCAACTGGTCCGGGCGCTGAACCGAATGCGCCGCAACAACCGCCTCTATGCGCTGCTCATGGCTCCACAGCGGTCTTTCATCCTGCGGGGCGATGAATACCCTTCACCGCCGCCGTCCCTAGTGCAAACGTTGATGGCCGATCCCACCGCCGCCAGCAGCCTCACGTTCAGCGGCACTTCAGTGGTGGGCGATTTCGAGACCAAGCCGTCGCCCTACACCATCCGGGGCGATAAGACCATTTTGCTCAAAGTGGTGAACGCGGGAGGATGAAATCGAAATGACGAACGATGAATGATGAACGATGAATTTCGCGCCACAGAGTCCTCGTCTTGCATTCATCATTCAGAATTCATCATTCATCATTCATAATTCTAAGGTCGGGATTTCAATGAAAAAGTCGAAGCTGCTTCTGGTTGTGGGCCTCGGGTGGGCGGCCGCGCTTCCGCTCGTT
>QHZK01000276.1 GCA_003224635.1 Acidobacteriota bacterium
TGTGACGGCCGAGCGCTTCTCCCGCCTCAGGTCCGTAGCCGGTGACCACGTTTACCACGCCGTCTGGCACGCCCGCCTCCTCGCAGAGTTCGGCGAGCCGCAGCGTCGTGAGCGGGGTAAGTTCCGAGGGCTTGATGACGCACGTGCAGCCTGTGGCCAGTGCGGGCGCCACCTTCCAGGCCGCCAGCAGCATTGGGTAGTTCCACGCCGTGATCATTCCCACCACGCCGACCGGCTCGCGCAGGGTGTAGTTCATGAAAGGCCCGTCAACAGGAATGACCTCGCCGTGCAGGTTGCGCGCCCAGCCCGCGTAGTAGTAGAAAATGTCGGAGGCGGGTTTCATGTCGCCCCGCTGCGCTCCCTTGAGCGTTTTGCCCGTGTTCAGGCACTCGACCATCGCCAGCTCGTCGCGGTGTTTGTCGATCAACTCTCCGATCCGCCAAAGGATTTTCCCCCGCTCCGAGACGTTCATCTTCGGCCAGGGGCCGGATTCGAATGCCTGGCGCGCGGCCTTGACGGCGCGATCGACGTCCGCCGCCTCGCCTCGCTCGACCGTGGTCAAAAGCTCGCCCGTCGCGGGGTTCATCACGTCGATCTTCTGCCCCGAAGCGCATTCGCTCGGCTTACCTCCGATAAGAAGCCTGCCGGGCTTGAGTTTCTGCATGACGGCGCTTGCATCCATTATGGGAACTCCTTTTTCCGCTTTCAGCAGTCAGCAATCAGCCCCCCGCCAGCGATGATTTCTGTACTCAAGCTGCCCGCTGATTGCTCGCGATCCTGCGTTTCAGATTGTACCGGAAACAAGGATGAGGCGGGTGTGTTTTCGGGTCCGACAGAAACAAAACGCAGAGCGGAAGACGTGATCTTCCGCTCTGCGGGGGACGACGAGACATTGCCGAGGCGACTTCTCAGAAGTCGATGCGCGCACCGATCTGGCCGCTGCGCGCGCCGGCGAATTGGTAGAGACCCTGAGCCGAGGTGATGCAGCCGAATCCGCACCTATAGTCAGGCGTCTGAACCGGGTCGTTGGGATCGGCGAGATTCATGTCGGGAACGCCCAGGTTGAGGTGGTTGAGGAAGTTAACGAAGGACACTTCCACCCTGAGCTTCACACGCTCGGTGAGGTTGAAACTCTTGGACATGGCGAAGTCCCAGTTGATGGTGCCAGGGCCCTCGATAATGCCGACGCCGGAGGTGCCGAAACGGCCGATCGGAGGCGGAGCATTCACACCGGCACCTACCGAGCAACTTACGAGGTCGGGGTTCGGGCCGGGGCAGACGAAGCCGGTCGACAGGATCCACTGAGCAGCATTCTGGCGAGCAGGTGCCCAGGGGCCGACACGGTCAGGGTGCTGCGGGCGCCCGTGAACGATGCCCGAACCTGTTCCGGAGGGGTCAATGCCGGACAGAAGCGGCGTGAGGAACGGTCCGGACTGGACAAGGAAGATGTTGCTGGTCTGCCACCCGCCGATGATCGCGTTCAACACCGGGTTTGAGGTGTTGGCAAAACGCTTGCCGTTTCCGAAGGGTAGCTGGTAGATCACCGTCGTGAGCCAGTTATTGCGGCGCGGACCGAACGTGTTGCCGTACTCGCTGCGACGACCGTAAAAGTCAGCCGACCGATTGCAGGAGTTCTCGGCGCAGAACCCGCCATTGGCCTGTGGGCCCTGGTTATCGGCCAGGTTTTTGGACCAGGTGTAGGTTGTGTCGAAGGTCAGCCCCGCCGCGAAGCGGCGGTTGGCTTCGATCTGCAGCGCATTGTAGTTGGCAGTGGCGCCGATTGCCCGCGTGTTCACGACGCCCCAGTTGGGGAAGGGCCGGCTGCTCAGCGGCTGGCCACCGTAGGGGATGCTGGAGGGAAGCGACTGGTTGTAGTTTGGAGCCCACACGAGCTGGGTAGTCTTCATGCCGATGTAGGAGGCGCGCAGGCCGGTCGAGAAGCCGACCTCGCGCTCGACAGACAGATGCCACTGCAGCGAATAGGGCTCCTTCCAGTGGACGTCGTTGGCCGTACCGAAGTAGTCGTTGCCGTATTGAGGTGCGCCGAGACCGGTGCCACCGGTACCAGTCTGGGGCCAAAGGAAGAAATGGGGGTCGGCCGGGCTCACATTGACGTACTGGCGCGTGTCCGATTGCATGGTTCCGGTGAGCGCGTAGAAGATGGATCCCAGGCTGGCGGCCTCGTAGCTGCCGATACCACCACGTACTACGGTCTTCCCGTTGTCGAAGGGCTTGTAGGCGAAGCCGAAGCGCGGCAGGAAGCGTTTGGAGGTCGTTCGCAAACCCTCCGGCAGGCCGGCTTGCGAAGCGGACAGGACAGGGGTGCACGGCGCGCCGTTGATCGAGGTCGGATCGTTAGCGGTCAAGGGTACCGCTGGGGTCGGGCAGGCGTCAAACGACTGCAGGAAACCGGGGGCCAGGATCTTCGCGAAACCGTCGGGGTAGATTACGCGTCCGGAGCGCGGCACACTGTTATCAAAGTTGCCGATGTTACCGCCTGCGTCAGTGTAGCCAGGGTGGTACTCAAAGCGCACACCGTATTCCAGGGTCAGCCGCGGGCTGAAACGGAAGCTATCTTGAGCGAAGAAAGCCCAGTGATGGCTGCGACCGTCGTTGTCCTGGCTGACGTTGTCCAGTTCCGAGCCGACTGGGATGCCGAGCAGGAAGTCGCTGAAGTCATTGCCGGTGTAAGCGCTGGCGAATGCGAAGGTGCCGTAGTTGTCTGCGCCGAAAAAGCTCAGCGGGCTCGCCGCGCGGATCGTGCGCACATCTGCCCCAAACTTGAGGATGTGGCGAGCCTTGACCCACGTCAGGTTGTCGTCGAACTCGATGGTGCGCGACTGATTGATGCCCGTCAAGCGGTCAACGTTGAGGCTTGTGAGGCTGTTAAAATCGACCTCCGTGACGCCGTTGAAGAAAATGTTCTGTTGGATGTTGTCGAGGCCAAGCGAGCTGCTGAAGGCTTGGCCCTTGAATGGGTTCGAGCCCCCGAAATGGTCATCCGTGTAACCGAAGCGGAACTCGTCCAGCAAGGCGGGCTTGATGGTGTAGGTGGCGGAGGTGACGAGCATTCGCACGTGTTCGAAGTTGGAAGTGGACGGGAACAGCAACTCAGTGGGTGATAACTGGGTGATGTTTTTGTACGTGTAACGCCCAAAAATGGAGAGCTTGCGGCCGAAGTACTGGTCACCGCGTGCGTCGAAGCCGTTGGAGCTGTAGTTCGCCGGCACGTTCACGTTGTAGTTGATATTGGGGAATGGGAGTCCATTGTTCGGTAAAGGATACAGCGAGAGGATCTTCTGAGAAACGGAGTTGATCGGCGTAGTAATCTGGTCGTTCGGGAAGGGCTGGCCGTTAAAGGGGTTAACAAGCTGGTCGATCACGTTACCGGCTTCATCCCGATCTTTGCAGATGCCAGACGCGTCGAAGCCAGAAGAACAGAGGTAAGATTCATCACCATTGCGCATCGCCTGCGTGGGAACCCTGTTCTTGATGACTCCAGTGCGTGGGAGGCGGAAACCCTCGAAGGTGCCGAAGAAAAACGTCCTGTTCTTTCCGTTGTAGACATGCGGGATCACTACCGGACCGCCCGCGCTGCCGCCGAAGTCATTGGCGATTTTCGCAGGCTTCAAAGGCGCGCCGAAGGGAATTGCATCGAGAGCCGCATTTTGATGATACCAGAAGGCGCTCCCGTGCAGGGTGTTCGTGCCACTCTTCGAGATGGTGGTCACGTCACCCGGGTCGCCAAACTCTGCGGGACTTCCCACGCCTTGCACCTTGATTTCGGCGAGCGATTCGGCGGAAGGGAAGGCGTTGCGGAGGGGCTGGTTGCCGGTCGTATCGGTGGTGGAGATCCCGTCCACCGTAAACTGAGACTGCGACTGCAGTCCGCCTTGGATGGAAAGGTTGCCGTTATTGTCGGACTGCATGCCGGGCAGGATGCTGAGCAGGAAGTACGGGCTGTTGCCGTTGCCGGACGCCCGGTAATTGGTCGGCAGGTTGGTGATCTGGAGGGCATTGTAGGTGGCCGAGACTGTCTCGGTTTCTGTGGTGATGACCCCCGGGGTCGCCTGCACTTCCACCTGCTGAGTTACCTGGCCGAGTTGCAGGGTGAGATCGACACGAAGCGTCTGTCGCGCGACGAGCTCCAGGTTCTCCACGTTCTCAGTCTTGAAGCCGGCGTCGCTGGCCTCGATCGAGTAGTGGTCGGGCTTGGAGTTGACGGCTTCGTAGTTGCCGTTCGCATCGGTCGTGAAGGTTCGCGACGTGCCCTCGTCGGTGTTGGTAATCTTGACCTTGCAGTTGGCGATCACGGCGCCGCTCGCGTCAGTCACGGTGCCCAAGATCGTCCCTAAGGTCGACTGGGCCAAAGCGCCTGTGCTGACCAGAGCCAGCGTTCCCAGAAGACTCGTCATTTTTCGAAACATAGTTCCTCCACAGAATGGGCAAGCGATAAATTCTGCGATCAGTGTGTCACGCGAATGCGAGACGGTTATGAAAAATGTGTTACTGACACCAGACTGCCCGGCGGCCTTGACGGAACGCTTCTCCTCCCCCGGGGCAACGCACCGGTATTCCCAGCCGCTGAAATCACGCGACCGAAGAGTGAGAGAGAATACACATTCCTTCTCCTGGTGTTAAGCAGGGTAACGGATGGCGCTAGTTCCGTTTCAAAGTGAACTCGCACCGAGCTCTGAAGGGATGGCAGGCTGGATGGCGGGTTTCCTCCCCACCCCGCGCCGTGGTTATCGTGAATGGCTATAACCGCCGAGTAATCGTTTTGCGCTCGCATCTTTTCGCGGTTGTCGCGGCGCCCGCCGCTCCGCGACGGGTCAACGCGAAAGCGAGAGAGGAGGACAGCTCGCCCGCGTTCTGAGACTTGAGGGTACTAGGCCGGGCTGAGGCGCACATTCACGGCCCGAGGCCCCTTATCGCCTCGTTCCATCTCGAACTCGACGTTCTGTCCTTCCTTCAGACCCTCAAAGTCGAGAGTCTTGAGGCTGCTGCGATGAAAGAAAACCTCTTGGCCGTCGGCGGTGCGGATGAACCCAAATCCGCGATCGCGAACGACCCTCTTGATTGTTCCCTGCATAGCTACCTCGATCTGCGTGAGGAGGGACCTACCTTCTCCTGTAGATCGAAAACCAAAGGGGGGACGGCGGTCACCGAGGAAGGTCTCCTGCACTGCGGCGCAACTCTATCAATAGCGAACAGCTTTGTCAAACGACAATTCAGTGGGGTCATTCGGCCCGTGCGGGTAGTGTGAGCCAAAGCTTTCAGCCTTCAGCGATCATCCATCCCGGAGCGCAATCTTCGTTTTCAGGCGCATATCCGGCGGTCTTGCGCGGGACGATCACTGACTGCTGACAGCATTTTCCAGAGACCCGCCACTGCAGTGTGCAAGCCTTCTGTCACTACGAAGAGGCTTGAAACGACTTCTGCGCCTCTTCGACCGTGTTGTAGGTTTCAAACACGGTGCTCAGGCGCGTAATTTGCATTAAGTCGCGCACGCGCGTGGTAAGGTGTGTGAGCTTCAGATCGCCACCGCGCTTGCGCGCCGAAGTGTAGCAGGCGACGAGGGTCGACAGGCCGGAGCTGTCGATGTAGCTTACTCCTTCGAGTTTGAGAATGATCCGCAAATGCCCGGAGTCCAGGAGCCGGCCCAATCTCCCTCGCAGATCGGCCGTCTCCCGACCGAGTATGAGCCGCCCGCGCAGGTCGAGCAGCACGAGGTCGTCCAACATTTTTTCCACAATATAGAGCGGCATCGCTGATTTCCCCCAGCTTGCCATCGCGTGTGTACGCTTGCGACGATTGCGATGCGATTCGCACGGATGCTAGCACGGACGCGCCGCGCTTGCCAGAAAAACCCCTCCTCTCCAAGACGCCGGCAGCGTCGCCATCGCGCCTGAGAACGTGCTAAAGTGTCTACCGCACAAGAGGAGGTCACTATGGCACGAGAAAATTTGTCGCGGCGGAGGTTCCTTTCGGATGTCGCGGCCGGATCGACCGGGGCGGCGCTGGCCACTATGCCTGGAGTTCTGGCGGCTACCGATGCCGGAATGGCGCCGGCGGCGCCGGCCACGATGGAATCCTACCCGATCGTCGAGGCGGGTAAGGGAGCGGCGCTCGATCACATCAAGATCCTGACCGGGGAAGGAATTCCCGAGTACCACCAGGAGAAAATCCGCGGCCTTTCTCCGGGGATTGAGCTGGCGCTCTCGAAAGCCGGCGATCAATTCCATCGCGAGGCCAGGGACGCGCACGTCATCTACGGCGGCTTCTCGCGAGAGGACGTGGCGGCCGCAAAACAACTGCGCTGGATTCAGTGGACGGCGGCGGGCGTCGAGAACATCCTCTGGCCGGAGCTGGTCGACAGCACTATCGTCCTCACCAATATGCAGCGCATCTATTCGCCCGTCATCTCGGAGAGCGCGATCGGGCTGATGCTGGCGCTGGCGCGCGGCTTCCCTCAATACACGCTCCAGACCCGCGAGCGCCGCTGGCAAACGGTTCCGGGACTGGTCGAGATCAGCGGCATGACGCTCGGACTGGTGGGCCTCGGCGGCATCGGCACGGACACCGCCTATCGCGCGCATTACGGGTTCAACATGAAGGTGCTGGCCGTCGATCCCAAGCCCCTGCCGAAGCCCTCGTTTGTGGCTGAGCTCCACTCACCCGAGTGGCTGCCGAAGATGGCGCCGCAAGTGGACATCCTGATGAGCGCGGCGCCTCACACGCGCGCCACCGAGGGCATGTTCAACGAGACCGTGTTCCGCTCCATGAAGCGGACCGCCTTCTTCATCAACGTCTCGCGCGGCAAGCTCGTCGACACGCCGGCCCTCGTCCGCGCACTCGAAGAAGGCTGGATCGCGGGCGCTGGCCTCGACGTGGCCTACAAAGAGCCCCTGCCCTCGGACGATCCCCTGTGGCGCGCGCCCAACGTCATCATCACCTGCCACACCTCGGCCCATTCGCCGAAGGTCGAGGGTCGCCAGATGGACTTGTTCAGCGAGAACGTGCGCCGCTACGTCGCTGGACTGCCGCTGCTCAATGTGGTGGATAAGAAGCGAGGTTACTGATTTTCGATCTTG
>QHZK01000277.1 GCA_003224635.1 Acidobacteriota bacterium
CAGGTGGACCCAGGGAGTGTCGCCCGCAAATTCGCCTACGAACATCGCCGCCGTGATCGCGCCCCCATAGCGCCCACCGGTGTTGGCGAGGTCGGCGATCGAGCTCTTATAGAGCTCGCGGTACTCGTCGTCCACGGGCAATTCCCACATCCGATCGCCGACCGCGGCGGCGCTCTCGAGCACCCGGTTTACCCATTCCTTGTTCCATCCGAAGACGCCCGTCGTGGTATTGCCGAGCGCCACGGTGACGGCGCCGGTGAGCGTTGCGGCGTCGAGCAGCACGGTGCAGCCCTGCTGCTTGGCGTAGGTAAGCGCGTCGGCCAGGACCAGCCTGCCCTCAGCGTCGGTGTTCAGTATTTCAATCGTCTTGCCGGACATCGAGGTGATGACGTCGCCGGGCTTGAAGGCCTTGCCGCTCGGCATGTTTTCCGTCGCCGGCACGACGGCCATCACGCGGGCGCGCGGCTTGAGCTGGGCGATCGACCGCATCACGCCGAGCATCGTGGCGCCGCCCGCCATGTCGGTCTTCATTTCGTGCATGTTTTCGCTGGGTTTGATGGAGATGCCGCCCGTGTCGAACGTGATCCCCTTCCCGATGAGGCCGACCCAGGGCGAATCCGCGGCGGAAGGATGAGCGTAGCGCAGCACGATCAGCTTCGGCGGCTCCTCGCTCCCCTGCGCCACAGCCCAGAACGCGCCCATCTTGAGGGCCCGAATCTCGTCCGGACCGAAGATCGCGCACTCGAGTCCGAACTGCGCCGCCATTTTCTCGGCGCGCCGGGCGAGATCGCTGGGGGTCAGGTGGTTCGAAGGCTCGTTCACCAGGTCACGAGTAAAATTCTGGGCCTCCGCAATGATGCGCCCGCGCTCGAGCGCGGCGCTCGCGGCGGTATCCACGTTGGCGCCGCCGCTGGCGAGGTCCAGCCGGTCGATCCGCCGCTCCGAGTTGCGCTCCGTGCGGTAGCGGTCGGCGTCGTAGTCGCCCACCAGGGCGCCCTCGACCACCGCCTGGACCGCCTCCGTGTCCATCCCTTTGTCATCCAACAGCCACGCGAGGTCGTGCAGGCTGCGGGCCCGAAGGTGCCGGACCGCAGTCCCTGCCAGACGCCGGAGCTGGGCGTTATTGAATTTCTCTTGCTTGCCGGCGCCGACGACCAGCAGCTTCGAGACTGCGAGTCCAGGAGGCCGGTGGATGAGCGTACACTCATAAGACTTGCCGGAAAGCTCCCCGCTGGCGTGCAATTCCTCGAGCAATGCCCGTGTCTCGCCGGGCAGGCGCTCCACCGTGCCACCAGTGGCCGCCCTGCCTTCGAAGCCGTATACGGCGAGCACGGTCGATGAAATCCGGTCAAGCGGTTCGTGAGTAAAGTCGACGTTCAATGGATCACCTCTTTGTAGGTAGTAGGTGGGGAAAAGGATGAAGGTTGAATGATGAATTATGAGTGGTGAATGGTGAATTATGAATGGCCATTAAATCATCGTTCATAATTCACAATTCATAATTCAACCTTCAGCCTTTACACTTCAGCCTTTACACTTCATCCTTTTGTTTTCTCCCTACCTACAACCTACTACCTACTGTTTTCTCCGGTGTTCCCGGATGTCCTGCTGCGCCTCGCGATCGACGGTCCGGCGCCGGATCGTCTCTCGCTGGTCCCACAGGGTCTTGCCCTTGGCCAGGGCGATCTCGCACTTGATCAGATTGTTCTTCACATAGAGCCGCAGAGGAATCAGCGTCACTCCCTTTTCTTGCGTGCGGCCCGCCAGCTTGTCAATCTCTCGCCGATGGAGGAGCAGCCGGCGGTCCCGGAGGGCATCATGATTCAGATAACTTCCGGCGTGATAGGCGCCGATATGGCAGTTGACCAGCCATGCCTGGCCATCCTTCACCGCCGCGTAACCGTCTTTCAGGTTGGCGTTGCCGTCGCGAATCGATTTCACCTCGGTCCCGGTCAACTCGATCCCGGCTTCAAATTTCTCGAGCAGGTGGTAATAGTGTGCCGCCTGCCTGTTCAGGGTGAGATTCTTGGGCGGCAGCTCGTCGCGCTGCTTCGCGACGTACTTTCGAGCGCCGGATGGTTGACCCGCCATGATTCGATATCGTAGCACAACGCGTCGCAATGGGAGAGCCAGCGGCATGTTGGGAGAGTAGGAAGTCGAAAGTCAAAAAGTCGAAAGTTAAAAGAAGACAGCAAGATGACCCCTTGACTCTTTCGGTTCTTCAACTTTCGACTCTTCAATTTTCGACTTTCGACTTCTTAGAAAGGCAGCGCGAAGCTGAACACGTCGCTCCCCGAGGCCACGGCCACATACTGGACGCCGTCCACCGCGTAACTCATGGGCGAGGCGTGGATCACCTGCCCGGTGTTGAAGTGCCATAAGGGCTGGCCGTTCTTGGCGTCCACCGCTTCGAGCTCGCCCGCATCATCACCGAAGAAAACGAGTCCGGTGGCCGTGGTCATCGTTCCGCCCCAGGAGTGGCCTTCGCCCACCTGTGGATATCGCCAGACCAGCTTGCCCGTAGCCACGCTATACGCGAGCAGCACTTTGCGGCCGGGCTCGCTCGGAATGCGCTCCGTTCCTGTGTTGTAGTACGTACGGCCGGGCCTGTAGGCTTCGCGCCTCGCGCCCGAGAAATACATGTCGCAGCGTTCGAGCGCGAGGAAATAGAAGAGCTGGGTGGATGGATTGTAAGACGGAGAGTACCAGTTGGTTGCGCCATCCATGCTGGGACAGATTTTCGCCCCTTGCGGCGTCGGATGGACGCCCGTCAGGATGGGGCGCCCTCGCTCGTCGATCCCCGTCGCCCAGTTCAGCTTCTCGGCAAAGCGCGTGGCGCTCAGGAATTTCCCGTTCTCCCGATCGAGGATGTAAAAGAAGCCGTTGCGGTTTGCCTCAACCAGCAAATGCCGTAAGCGGCCATCGAGTGCGACGTCCACCAGGACGGGCGTCTCCGCGGCGTCGTAGTCGAACAGGTCGTGAGGCGTGAACTGGAAGTACCACTTCAGCTTGCCCGTGTCCGCATCGAGGGCCAGAACGCAATCCGTGTAAAGGTCGTCTCCGGGACGAGTGTCACCGGTGAAATCGGGCGCCGGGTTGCTGGTGCCCCAGTAAAGCGTATTGAGGTCCGGGTCGTAGGTGCCGGGCATCCACGTCGTGCCGCCTCCGTGCAGGTAAGCATCACCCGGCCAACTGTCGCCGCCCGGTTCGCCGGGGGCCGGGATGGTCCAGAAGCGCCACACGAGCCTTCCCGTGAGGGCGTCAAAGGCGGCGAGAAAGCCGCGGACCCCGTCGTCACCGCCCGAAGTCCCGACGATGACCTTGTCTTTGACGACCAGAGGCGCGCTCGTCGCTCCGTAGTTCTTGCGCGTGTCCGCATACGCACTGTCCCAGATAAGATTTCCCGAGCGGGCGTCGAGACAGAGCAGGTGCGCGTTGTCCGTTTCCATGAAGACGCGCGTGTGCCAGACCCCGACCCCCCGGTTGTGGTGCGCGGAAGCGTCGTCGATCAGACCTTCGGTGAGCGCGCGTGTGTGATGCCAGAGCACGCGCCCGGTGCGGGCGTCGAGGGCAAACGCGTCGTTTCCGGAAGTGACGTACATCACTCCGTGGACCACCACCGGCGTGACTTCCAGGGAGTCGGAATTGGTCGAGTGAAACACCCACCGCGCGCGAAGCTGGTGGACGTTCTCGGGAGTGATCTGGTCGAGCGCCGTGTAACGCCGGCCCGAGTAGTCCCCGTTGTAAGATGGCCAGTCCTCACCGGGCGGAGTTCGAACGAGCGCCTGAGGAGCGAGGTCGACGTCAGCCCTGACCGGGCGCTGGCCGTCCCGTTCGCTTCGCTCAGTACAGGCCTGCCCGCCCGCGAGAACCACGGCGAGCCCGATCGCGCCCAGTCCGATGAGCCCGATGAGCGCAATGAGCCCAAGCGGCGAAATCAGCCAGATGGTCCGCAAGGGCCACAGGCGCCTGGTGAGCATAACCGTCCGCGAGTGGTAGGGGTCTGTAGCGGCGCTCTATGAGCGCCGTTCGGCGGTCGCAGACCGCCGCTACAAAGGGGCCGACCGGCGGTCACAGACCGCCGCTACAGCGGTTCAAGGCCACTTCGGTATAATGAAAGGCCCATGAACAAAATGCGCGTCGCTGCTATCTTTCAACGCGCGGTTAGTTTAACACTGGTTTCTCTCGGGCTTCTGAATCCGGGTAGGGCCGAGACGCGCGGCGACAGACCAACATCAATCGCGCCTCAATCTTCGCCGCGGGGCCGCGAGACTTTCAGGTCGCGCTGCGCGGCGTGTCACGGACTGGACGGGCGCGGCGGCGAGCACGGGCCCGACATCGTCACCAGTCCGAAGGTGCGGGGGATCTCGGACCGCGCCCTCTTCGCCATCATTACTCACGGTATACCCCGCGCGGGGATGCCGGCGTTTGGCCTGTTGCTCGAGCCGGACGAAATCGGCGCGGTCGTCGGCTATATCCGCCGGGCGGGCAGCAAGGGCGCCACGGCTCGCGTTCCGGGCGATCCGGCGCGAGGCGAGAGCCTGTTCTTTGGGAAGGCCGACTGCGGCGACTGCCACATGGTAAGAGGGAAAGGAGGATTTCTGGGCGCCGACCTCTCCGACTACGGCCGCGACCATTCTCCCGCGCAGATTTTGAGGGCGATCCTCCACCCTGACGCCGGGTCTTTGCCAGGACCTGAAGCAATGACCGCGGTTACTCGCGATGGGCAGCAATGGACCGGCATCGCGCGCAACGAAGACAACTTCTCAATCCAATTGCTCGACACGAAGGGCGTGTTCCACCTCATCGTGAAGTCAGATCTGGCCAGCTTGAAGCGCGAGCCGCGCTCGCTGATGCCCGACGATTACGGGTCGCGCTTGAGCTCGATCGAACTGCAGGACCTCGTCAGCTACGTAGCCCGCCAACAAATTGCTCACCGACGGTAGCCAGGTCAATTACGACGCAGATTGACCGCGGCTACACTGAAAATTCAGTCTGAGCGAGCCAGCACGCGATTGGGATCGACCACGAGCCACGCGGCTGCGCCCAGCGCGCACAGGGCGGCGGCGGTCAGGAAAGAAGCGGCCCAGCCAAAGCGCCGGGCGATCACGGGCGTAAGCAACGCCGTCACCGCGCCGCCAATCTGTCCGGCCATATTCATCAGGCCGGAGACAGTGCCGGCGGATGGCCCGGCAATGTCAGCGGTCAGGGCCCAGAAGGAGCTCTGCGCAAGGTACAACGCACCCACGCCGCTCGCCAGCACGACGCTGGCAATTGCGGCGCTTCTTACCGACGAACCCTCCGCAATGAGGACGGCCGCAAGTCCCATGCCGAAGACCGCGATTCCGCATCGCCCCGCGCGCTTCCCGCTGCGGCGAGTGACCGCGTCGCTCACCGCGCCGCCGAGCGGCGATCCAAGCGCCATGGCGAGAAAGGGCAGCGTGGTATAGAACGAGCTGAGCTTCAAATTGACCCCGCGCACCTTCACGAGATAGATGAAAAACCAACTGAAGAATATCCAGGCGGCGTATCCGTAACAGAAATAACTGAAGGCGCTGGCCAGCACTTCCTTGCTCCGGAACACCGTCGGCCACGAAAGCGAGCGCCCGGGGTTCGCCCCGGGAACGCTTCGTCCCGAGCGGATCAGGGCGAGCTCGGATTCGGTCACGCCGCCGTGGTCTTCGGGCTCGTCGCGCGCCAGAAGAAACCACACCAGGCCGGCGACGCACCCGACGGCGGCGCACACCCAGAAGGACGGCCGCCAGCCGTAGCGCACCATGATCGCGGCGATCAAGGGAGGGGTGACGCAAGCGCCGGCGCCGACCCCAGCGAAAATCACGCCGTTCGCGATTCCCCGCTCGGCGGTCGGAATCCAGTTCGCCACAAAGCGGTTGGAGCTGGGAAACATCACGGCCTCTCCCGCGCCCAGCATGAAGCGCACTCCCAGGAAAAGGGCTAAAGCAGCAGTCAAGACTCCGTTCGGGCGCGACGCGAGAACCGTGTTCGACGTTTCGATGGGGATCGAGGCGGTGAGCGCAGTGAAGACTCCCCACCACAGAGCGCCAGCCGTAAGCACTCGCCTCGGCCCGAAACGGTCCGCCAGTCTCCCGCCGGGGACCTGGAAAATCGCGTAACCCCACAAAAAGGAGCTGAGCACCACGCCGAGCTGGACGTTGCTGAAATGGTACTCGTCGGCGACTCCGACGCCACTGATGGAAATGTTCACCCGGTCCAGGAAGGTGATGGCGCTCATCACGAAAATCCAGGACAAGAGCAGCCATCGGACTCGACTCCGCCGGTTGACGTCCATTGGTCAGTT